>JAWBNY010000073.1:0-6412 GCA_038826985.1 Bathyarchaeia archaeon
AAGCTGAGTTCATACATTATGGATTAATGCAGATCAAGGAGGCGAAGCTCAGCAAGAGCTCTGCAAGAAGAGCTATACAGCGAGGACTGTACACTGGCTGGGACGACCCACGTACATGGAGTCTGCAGTCGTTGAAAAAACGTGGGTTTCGACCTGAGGCTATTAGAAAGTTCATTGTGGACCTAGGACTCAGCCAAGCGGATATCACGATACCGGCAGAGGTACTCTATGCCGAAAACAGAAAGATAGTGGACATCGAAGCAAACAGATATTTCTCAGTTCTTGAGCCAACCGCGATCTTTGTTGACGCAGATATTAAAGAGGTGGAAGTCCCTCTGCACCCAGAGGAGGCATCAAGGGGGACACGAAGGATTCCAGTAGACCCGAGGAAGATATATGTTGAACAAGCAGACTTCAACAAGTTTAGAAATCAGAGAGTAAGGCTTCTTAACCTTTTCACAGTAACTCTTGACGTCCAGTCTAAGTTCCTCACAAAAGAGGTGGAGGCGGATGTACCAAAGATCCATTGGGTCTCGGAGCCAAACCTAAAAGGTAGGATCGTCATGCCTGATGGGGCAATAAAGACGTTTCTTGGAGAACCTTCGATAAGAGAAGTAAAGGTCGACGAGGTGATTCAGATGCCAAGAATAGGCTTCTCTAGATGCGATAAGAGTGGAGATGAACCACTCTTCTATTTTGCACACAAATAGTCAAGCTTATGGTAACTGCCCCATGTTAATTAGATAACTGGGCTGGCGCTCGGCCTCTCCACATTTGGTAGCTTAAAATTTCTGGAAGACATGTGTTAATCAGATTCTGAAATAGCCTTTTTAACTGGTTCTCCATTTTCCAGCAAACTTACGGGAGGCGGAGGGAGCTGCATTCCTTAAAGCGTCTATTTCAATATCTCCGACCATACAGGATGGCAGCTCTAACAGCGATAGTTTTCCTAGTCGGCTCCGTGCTTTCTGAACTAATGCTTCCAAAGCTGATTCAGAGACTCGTAGATGAAGGAATCTCAAGAAAAGAGATGAATGTGATCTTAGGCACAGGGATTACGATGATAGGCATCGCCCTTCTAGAAGCATTGTTAACAATAGGCAACACCTTTCTTTCAGTAAAAACTGCACAAAGCTTCGCCGCCGATATAAGAAGGCTGCTTTTCCGGAAGATTCAGACCTTCAGCTTTGGAAATCTAGACAAGTTTCAGACAGGACAACTGATTGTCAGGTTAACAAGCGATGTCAACACAGTTCAGCAGGTTGTCTTGCTCAGCTTAAGAATGCTTGTGAGGGCCCCCTTGATGATTACTCTAAGCATAGCGCTCATGTTATCAACAAATGTGGAACTTGCTAGGATCGTCCTTCTCTTACTGCCTTTAACGCTTGTAGGTACGGCCGTCTTCGTTACAAAAGCACAGCCAATGTTCCTAGAGGTTCAGAGACGTCTCGAACGTCTGAACATGGTTCTTCAGGAGAACCTCTCAGGGATCCGTTTGGTCAAGGCATTCGTGCGAGAGGACTATGAGAACCAAAGGTTTGACAGGGCTAATGCTGAGCTTAAGAAGCAAAGTGAAAAAGTCGGGTGCCTACTCTCATTCTTAATGCCCTTGATGTTTCTGGTCGTGAACCTAAGTATCCTAAGCGTACTCTGGCTTGGAGGCCAGCAAGTGGTCTTAGGAAAGTTCACGGTTGGTGAGATAATGGCATTTACGAATTACCTTCTTTCATCGATGTTTCCTCTCCTCATGCTTGGTATGATTGCAGGGCAAATGTCCGCGGCCACAGCATCAGCGAACCGAATATGTGAGATCTTAGACTCCAAACCTGATGTTGTAGAGAAGCCTAGTGCAATAGTTCTTAAAGATGTCAAGGGTAGAGTCGCCTTTGAGGACGTATGCTTTAGCTATGACCGTGACAGCGGTGAACCTGCCTTAAGCGATATCAACCTTGTGGTAGAGCCTGGGGAGACGGTGGCAATCCTTGGAGCAACAGGTTCCGGCAAATCAACACTCATCAACCTAATCCCAAGGTTCTACGATGTAACAGCGGGCAGAGTTACAATAGATGGCATTGATGTGAGGGACGTCACCTTGGAGTCTCTTAGATCTAACATAGGCATCGCCCTTCAAGAAGTAGTACTCTTCAGCGGAACAATACGTGATAACATCAAATACGGCAGGCCAGACGCATCGGATGAGGAGGTTGAAGAAGCTGCTAGGGCTGCTCAGATCCATGATTTCATCATGTCCTTACCTGAAGGCTACGACAGCATCGTCGGTCAAAGAGGAGTGAACCTCTCAGGCGGTCAGAAGCAACGTATAGCTATCGCTAGGGCATTGCTTGTCAAACCAAAGATCCTAATACTGGATGACAGCACAAGCTCCGTTGATATCGAAACAGAGGGCAAGATCCAAGAAGCCATAAGGCAGCTAATGTATGGACGGACATGCTTTGTCATCGCTCAACGGGTTAGTACAGTCCTGACAGCAGACCGGATTATCGTACTTGATAGGGGGAGAATAGCCGCAGAGGGAACTCATCAAGAATTGATGAGGAGTAGCCAGATTTACAGAGAGATATACGAGTCTCAACTTGGAGAGGGGGGCCTCTAGAGTGGGCAGTGTCCGAGGTATGCAGTTGGGACCTAGGGTTGGACCGAGAGGCCCGATGTATGGGAGACGTGTGGAGAGAGCCAAAAACCCTAGAGTCACCCTCATAAGACTTGGTCGCTACATCCTGAAGTATAGGTTTCTGCTTCTGCTCGTAGGCTTACTCGTGGTCGCAAGTAGCGTTCTCTCGCTCATAGGCCCTTATCTGATCGGTGTTGCGATTGACAGCTATATATTGAAAGGGGATCTGCCCGGTCTAGCCCGAATAGCAGCTCTGATGTTCCTCATCTATCTTGCTGGCTGGGTTGCACAGGCATCCCAGAGCCTCATTATGGTCAAGGTTTCCCAGAGAGTGCTTTATACTCTTAGGAAGAACCTGTTCGAACATTTACAGACGCTGAGCCTAAGCTTCTTCGACAGACATCCACATGGGGAACTGATGAGTAGACTGACGAACGACATTGACGCAATAAACATGGCTCTTACACAGAACATCACACAGCTCATTTCAAGTTTGCTATCACTAAGCGGCATACTAGTTGCGATGTTCAAACTGAACCAGTGGTTGGCTTCGGCAAGCCTGACAGTCCTACCTATTATGGTGTTTATAACCGCGCTCATAGCCAGGAGAACAATGTCAGGCTTCAGGGGACTCCAAACGGAACTTGGAAGACTGAACGGCATAATGGAGGAAGTAATCAGCGGAGAAAGAGTTGTCTTGGCATTTAGTAGACAGGAAAGCGTGCTCAAACAGTTCGACGAGGCAAACATCAGGGTTCGAGACACAGCTACAAGAGCTATCTCTCACGCCATGTTAATCCCACCTCTCATCAACGTGATGAGCAGCATGAGCATAGCTATCGTAGCCGTCATCGGAGGGTGGATGACTATTCAAGGCATGGCTACAATAGGATTGGTCGCTACCTTCATAACCTACACTCGGAACTTTGTCCAGCCCTTACGACAGTTAGCAGACCTATTCAACTCTGTACAAAACGCGCTGGCGGGTGCTGAACGTGTCTTCGAGTTACTCGACGAAAAGCCAGAGGTCTCAGATAAGCCCGATGCCAGACCACTCCAGGAGATAAAAGGTGAAGTTAACTTTGACCACGTCAGCTTCAGCTACACTCCAGGAGTGCCTGTTCTTAAGGATGTAAGCCTTCACGCTAAGCCGGGTCAAGTCATTGCTCTGGTCGGTCCAACAGGTGCAGGAAAGACAACTATGGCCAACATTCTAAGCAGGTTCTACGACATACAGGAAGGCGCGATACGGATAGACGGAGTAGATATTCGAGACGTGACTATGGATAGCCTTCGCAGACAGATAGGGACGGTTCTCCAAGACGACTTCCTCTTCGCAGATACAGTCTTGGAGAACATACGTTATGGAAACCTCGAAGCAACAGATGAGGAATGTATTGAAGCAGCAAAGATGGCAGATGCAGACCAGTTCATAGTTCGTCTGCCAGAGGGTTACAACACTCTCTTGGCTGAGAGGGGGAGCAACCTAAGTCAGGGCCAGAGACAGCTTCTGGCGATAGCAAGGGTAATAGTCGCAAATCCCAAGATTCTTGTTCTAGACGAAGCCACAAGTAGCGTTGACACCCGCACTGAGAGGAGGATACAGGGCGCTCTGATGCGCTTGATGAAAGGTAGAACAAGCTTCATAATTGCACATAGATTAAGCACTATAAGAAACGCAGATCAAGTACTAGTCATAAGAGAAGGGAGAGTCGTGGAGAGGGGGACGCATGAAACACTCCTCAAAATTAGAGGCTTCTACCACCAACTCTATATGAGCCAGTTCAGAGGTACCCTTGTTGAGCCAAGGGCTGTCATTTCTAGCACATAGACAAGTATCAGGATATGATCCAAAAGCTTCGCAGCCGTTAAAAACACGTTTAACACGAACTCAAGATGCTCAGTTTGAACGAGTAGAGAGTAAGGTACCAAAAGTTGCAGGTGTAGGAGGAGGTACTGCTCACACCTTGTACAGATAAGGCCCTGACGTAGTGGTAGCAGACATCGTGCATAAAGGGACACGGTATGTCGAGAGAGCGATCTCTCAGCCGCATCCCACCGGCAAAGAAGACCTATGTAACCATAAACCAGCCTATTAGAGGGATGGCCAGTAGACCGTAAGCAAATTTGAATGGTCAATATACTCGTGAATAACGCAGGGATAGTCAAAGTCGGAGACTATAGTATCGAGATCGGAGCCAAGTCCTAGCTGCCAGCTAGGTCTTATATTAAGGCACTGCCTCCTCCCCGATTACATGGAGAGAAGCTTCCTGAAAAGGTGCACTATCATGCCTGAGTCCGTCGTCATAGGGTTTATCCAGCTCCTCGTATTGGAGTAGCCAGTTTGAGATTAACAACTGCGTCTGCTCACGTATGGTTAACACCTACACGCATAGAGAGGTTTGGTTCCATACTCAGCCAAGAGAGGCGTAACCATAGATGAGGCGTATAGAGAGAAATATGGAAAAGAATATTCTACTTCGATGGCTTCATACGAGGGAAGACATAGGAAACATCACAGTTTTCTTGGCCTTAGAGGAGGCAAGGAACATAACTGGCCAATCAATGAATGTTAATGGAGGGAGCGTTGAGCTAGCGTACGACTCCCCGGCACAAACACATTCACATAAAAAGTCTAGCCAATAGTGACTAGTTAACTACAACTAGTATTGAGAAATCCTCCACAGAGGTTAGAAGATGCCCTACAAGAAGTATGAGGGAGGCAACTCAGAGGCACCGGTGTTCTCTCTAAGGGCTTGGAGACTCCTTTTCTGCTCATTTAGGATCGTCCAAAACTCCTCAGGCAAACCTTGCTCCGCCTTCATCAATTTCTCTATTCTATCAATCCTTTCAATTAGCTTGTCTAGCCTAATAGAGAACTGTATATCATAGTCCGATTTGGTATACTCCTTAGAGAGTATCTCTCTGAATAGTTCCTTAAGGTCTTGAAACATGGGTAGATATCCTATCGGAGCCTTCACTGCTTCGTATTCTCCATGGATCCTACCCTCTGCCCATAGAATCCACACCTTTTTATCCGACTTTTCATTGCAGTACCTGCCATTATGCATGAGAAAAAAGTTGGTCATGAAGACTTTAGGGGGATTCCTCAGTTTCTTACCAAACTTTATGTGATTTGTAAGGTATAACCCAAGAGGAACTACCATAAAATCCATTATAGCCATTGGATCATGCGTACGTATTCCTGTCTTTCCTAAGGTGGCCGTTGTAGTCTGCGATTCAAGCGTAGCCCCAAAGTATACTCCATGCTCCCAGTCAAACGCTTCACATATGGGAACATATGTATCCAAGTCTCGTCCACCGTACAGAATCCCTCTTACTACGACTCCTTCAGGGTCGTTCACATTCGGGTCGGCATTCTCCAGCTCACTTATCCTCATAGTATACCTTGCATTAGGATGGGCAAAGGGAATAAGGTTACCTTCAGCATCCCTCTTACCTTCCCACCACTCACCTGAGTAGTTGATGCCCTTCTTCGGAATATCTGTCCTGCCCATTCCAAGCCAGTAAGGAACCCCATCTGATATGAGCACATTCGAGAAAATCAGTTCCCGAGGCGTTGTAAGAGCCTTATAAATCAACGGGTCATCAACAGGGTTGACGTCTTGAATAATACCGAAGACCCCGCACTCGATATTTACTGCCCTAAGATTTCCTTCCTCATCCACCCTTAAGTATGCTATGTCATCCCCAACGATGGTTTGACCAGGTATCATAGCGGTCGAGGTCTTGCCACACGCACTTGGGTAAGCACATGTA
>JAWBNY010000074.1:0-6357 GCA_038826985.1 Bathyarchaeia archaeon
GCCTATTATTGAACGAATGCTCGGTCTTTCAGCTTCATTACCCCTTCGTGTTGTGAAGGCTAGATGTCTAAGGAGGCTACCATCAAGTCTTGGTAACCGTACTTTTGCAAGGGTTATCGTAAGAAAAATGGATGAAGGTTTCGTTTTTGAACCTCTTTCAACCTCCGGCTCAGGAATTATCTCTACTTTGGTAAAAGCGAACGGCATTGTGACGATACCTGAGAATAAAGAGGGTGTTGAAGAAGGTGAACTTGTTGAAGTAAGGATCATCAGGCCTATTGAGGGGTTGACTACATGAATCGGCGGGTCTTTAGAGAGCTTGTCAGTGTTGAAACTGCTAGAGAACTCATTAGGTTACATTTCAAAAATGAGCCAGTTGGTTCTGAAGAGGTTCCCCTTGAGAAAGCTTTGGGCCGTGTGCTTTCGGAAGATGTTGAGGCAAAACTCGATGTGCCTCCGTTTGACCGTGCCTCTATGGACGGCTACGCCGTGCGTGCCGAGGATACTTTCGGGGCTGATGAATATAGACCGATACGTCTCCGGGTTATTGGTAAGGTTGCTGCAGGAGATGTACCGCAAGTTGTGGTTGAAGAAGGGGAAGCTGTTGAGATTTCTACTGGTGCGCCTATGCCTAGAGGAGCCAATGCTGTAGTTATGGTAGAGTACACGCGGACAAACGGTGAGGTTGAAGTCTTTCACGCCGTTGCCCCTGGTGAGAATGTTATGGCAGCAGGCTCAGACATCATGGCTGGTGAACTTGTTCTTAGAGTTGGCGAGGTGCTTACTCCTCGAGAGACTGGGGTTTTAGCGGCCATTGGAAATGACCCTGTAAAGGTATATCGTAAGCCTAAGGTTGCCATCATATCAACAGGTAACGAGATAGTGTTGTCTAGGGGGCCTCTGCCATACGGTAAGATATTTGATATAAATGGTCGTACACTTTTTGACTCGGTTGTTGAGAATGGTGGAGAGCCAAGATTCTACGGGGTTGTAGGAGATAATTGTGCAGAGATAGTTGCGAAGGTTGAGGAGGCCTTAAGGTGGGCCGATATTGTGATAACTTCTGGAGGGACGTCTGCTGGAGTTGGAGACCTCTTGTACAGAGCTATTGAAATACTAGAGCCGGCAGGTGTTCTAGTTCATGGAATCGCCGTAAAACCTGGTAAGCCTGTGATAATAGGTAAGGTTCAAGGCAAACCTGTGTTTGGTCTGCCTGGATATCCTACTTCAGCTATGATGATCTTTAATGTGTTTGTTCGCCCCCTTCTACGACGGATGGCGGGTCTCACCGACGACCAAGATAGGAAAGTTGTCACCGCCTTTGTTGCTGAGAGAACGTTCTCTTCAGGAGGCCGTAGAGAGTTTGTGCCTGTCAATCTTGTGAAGACTTTGGAGGGTTCTCTGAGCGTCTACCCTGTACCCGGTGAGTCAGGTGCAATCACAACTTTTTCTGAAGCTGACGGCTTCATAGAGGTACCGGAAGGGCGAACATTCTTAGAGGCAGGGGAGAAGGTTGAAGTCGAACTTCTCGGAATCGGGATCAAGCCTGCAGACCTTATGATTATTGGTAGTAACTGCGTAGGTATAGACGTCATCTTGAGTATTATGAGGAATCAAGGTTCTCCATATAGGGCAAAGGTGATCAGCACAGGTTCCTCAGGCGGCCTTGTAGCTATTAGGCGAGGAGAGGCAGATATTGCCGGTACCCATCTTCTAGACGAGGAAACTGGTGTCTACAACATACCTTTCCTTAACAGGTTTGAGATAGAAGACAAGGCTGTGCTTGTACGAGGATACCTCCGTGAGCAGGGTTTTCTAGTTTCAAGAGGCAACCCCAAGCTGATACGTGGGGTGGATGATCTCGTTCGCTCGGACATAAGTATCATCAACCGCAATCCGGGGTCAGGAACTAGGGTTCTCCTCGATATGAAGTTGAGATCACTTGCAAAGTCTATGGATATACCTGTGGAGGAGCTTACTCGGAAGATCCGGGGATATCGTTCAGAAGCCAAATCTCACAGCGCTGTAGCGGTTTGTATACTTCAAGGTAAGGCAGATGTAGGACTGGCGATACGCCCTGTAGCTGTAAGATATGGGTTAGAATTCATTCCTATAGCCCAAGAGAGCTACGATTTTCTAATTCGTCGTGAACGATATGACAAGCCTTCAGTTGAGGCATTCCTAAATGTGCTAAGATCCAAGGAATTTAAGTACGAGCTTCCAAAGAGAGCGTTGGGTCTGACAACTTGTGAGAATACAGGTGAGGTCATCTACCCGCTTGGTTAGTTTTTCTATTTGATTCTATGCTCTAGAACCCAGTCGACGGCGTCGTATCCGATGTCGAAGCCAAGGAAGCCGACTACGGTTGCGAGGGGTACCATTGAAGTTATTCCTGTAGCTAAGACTGCTAGTTTCAAGCTTCCTCTGAAACGAAAGAAGGTTCCGATAGGGCGACTCTTTGTAGCCGCCCGGTCATGTCCAGCTTCGTCAACTACAGAAAGCGTTGACACTAAGATAAGAAGCCAGATGCGTGGTGTCTGGAACCCTGCAACCAATGCTGTCACAGCAGTTACTACAACACCAAACACAAGGTTTGGGCGGTCGATTTTTCCTGCAAGGGCAACTCCTAATATTAGGCCTGTTACAATGCTTGACTCATCTGAGCCGTAGCTCGTGAGCATCCCTAGAAGCATGCCAGCGATGGTTGCCGAGAGATAGCCCACTGCACTATCTGCACTCTCTCCAGCCCAATCGGCAGTTTTGAGGGCGACTCCAGCAAATATGAAGGTTGGGATGATGAATGGGTTGCTTGTCGTAGTCATTTGTAGTCCGTTTTAGGTTCAAGTATTGCGATGAGGTAGTCATAGAGTAGCTGTGTAACCTCGCTAAAGGTGCTATCCTCAGTGATCATCCCAATTATGCAGAGCACTTTGAGTCCGTGAATCTTCGCTAATCCTAGGAGAGGTCCCATGGGAAGAGTTATCCGGCCCAACATGAATGGTTTTCCTCCATGTTTTCCAACGATCTCTTTGGTTTCAGCTGTGTCTGTGGCAGCGATGTATATTCTTTCTTCTGCCTTCTTTGAGCGCATGGTGGTACAAGCAACTACTTTTCTACACTCAAGTTCTATGGCACATTTGAGTATAGTATCCGCGAGTTCATAGTATGCTTGTACGTTTTCTTGGTCAAGCTGATCTGTACCTGTTAATATTAGGAGACCCGGGGTTAGCTGAGCCGCAGCATATATTTCTAGTCTAGGTAGATGGCATATTCCCGACTGCTCAGCTACAACATAGTCTGGTAGATTTGGCGAGTAGACTTCACCTATCTTTTCGGCTTGTGTGCTGTCAATGAGGACTTGTGCCAAAGCATATACAGGCGTGCCTTCAGGTGCGGTAAGGTCGATGAAGACAGGATCTTCTAATTTTAGTTTCCTGAATATTCGGATTGTGGTTTTATCCAAGTTGCTCGTTGACTCAACGGACTATGGTTAACTGAAATCTCTTTCGGTCTGAAAATTTCCCATCAGAGTATGCTTCAATGGTTATTACATATATATAAGAGTCGACACCTGGGTCGAGACCTTTAACCCGGATCGTCATGGTCAACCGCTCTCCTCCACCTAGCGTCTTTGAAGTTGGGTGTACAATCGTATAGCTTTGACCGTTATACGTTGGCTCAGGTAGGGGTGCACCAGTCCTTTCTTCGTAGAAAAGGAGCAGGGGACTTGAATAGACGATGTGTATCTCTAGCAAGTGGCTTCTGCTGTCTTGGTTCTGTATAGAGACCGTGAAGGTTGTATTTTGACCTGCCTTTACGGGTTTAAGGTCTGTTTCCAATATCTCAACTTTTAACTCCGCAGGTTCGGTCTTAATTATGGTTAAAGCAGCGTAGGTTGTGATAGCTACTGCTGCAACGACTAGGAGCCATACGTATGGTCTCCTCAGTATGAAGGGTCGTTCTGACTCCCAAATACTCAAGGTTACTTTGATTCCTTTAATTGTTCCTTAACCACGGAGTTTCTCTGCGATGGATTTTGCCTCACCATCTTCAATGAACCTGATCTGCGTCCTCAATCTGACCGGGTAGCCCATGCTTCTGAAGAGCCAGTGAAGTTGTTCTCCCGTTATCTTCTCCCTGAGGCGGCCGGTTGTCCAAGCGGTAACTATTGCTTTTGAGACTTCATCTGCAACTTGAGGGTATTGTATTTTTGCTGCTTCCATGACTTCCCAGGCGCGCTCGATAAGTAGTTCCTTTAGGACTTCTTCGGGTTGTTTTGGTCTCTCCTCCTTGCTTGATGTTTTCTGCGCTTGCTGTAGGAGCGCGCGTTTTTGTAGTTCAAGTAGACGTCTTCTTTTTATTAGGTTAAGGTCTTCATCGTCTGTCATACTTGTGGCATCCACGTTTGTTTGATTCATAAGTATTTGTTTCCTTGAATTAAGGTTTCTTTGTCTTCATTTTGGGGTTATGTTTTTATGTTTGTTACTCGCTTTTTGGTTTCTGTATCTGGACAGCTCTACCGCAGCGGGGTGGGGAAGCCAGGCTATCCCGCAGGGCTCATAACCCTGAGGTCGGATGTTCAAATCATCCCCCCGCTACCACACGCTTTTTGCACCCAGATGTCACGTTTTTGTGTACGTCATCGCCTTCCGCGGAGGCTTAGCCTGTAGTTAGTAAATGTTTAAGAGGCCGGCTCTTATCTGGAGCGTATTTCCGAACTGTTTAGAAGCCTTCTCTTATACTATGGTGTCACGTCTGTTAAGTTGGTCGTGCGGTTTGCGGTTCATCCAAAAACTGAATTGTAGAAGAGTTCAGCAACTTTTGAGTACTCTACCTCTAGCCGATAAGGTCTGTTGCCGGTTTACCGTGGTACAGTGGTAAGGGTATGAGAGGCCTAGCTTGAAAGATATCTGATTTTCGCTGTAGCAAAATAATTAGAATATTTATTATATGCTGGATTATTTATAGTAGAATAGTAGAGAAAATAATAAAAACAAAATAATGTCTAACTCAAGAGTTTATAAACAATCTTTTGTAGTTAAAATTGTTTACCGAACAATAGCTTCTTGCCTGTTTTTGCAAGGGTGGTGGGGGGTGGGTTCAATTTATTGGTGGCCTGTTTTTGTTAAGTAGATGGCCTCTTCTTTGGTTAGGTTGAGGTATTCTATGACTCTTGCTGCTTTGGCCGCGTCCTGTTGAGCTAAGATTCTTAGATATGGTAGATAGTGAATGTTGGCTTTCTTGGTTGAGGTGTGGCATTTTTGGCCAATCTTCCTAGCCAGCTCTATTTTTACGGCTCTTTGGGCTTGGGTTTGACTCATTTGACGTATACGTTGTGGAAACCTGAATGGGATCCACTCTTTAGGTCTTTGCCTTCTTGAGAAGGCGACTCCTGCTGTGAATTCTTCTAGTGCATAAGGAAGCAGATGCCAGTGGTGTTTTCTCTGTGCCCTTGCTAGAAGGATGTCGGCGTTGGATAGAGCTCTCATCGCGTTTACGAGTTCCTTTATGTCTTGGATCTGGTATGGGGCATTCTCATATATCCATTCGAAGACCATCTCGTAGTCTACATCTGAGGTGTTCAACGCATTTCTTGCATGATGGATGGTCTCCGCGTTGAATATTGTACGAAGGACGTCGAAGATTGATTCCTGTCTGTTGCGTGTTTCAAGCCACCGGACATCCATGTATGTTAGTCTACTTCTTCCCTGACTTATGGCTTGGAGGTCAATAATTGCTGAGCGGAGGTCTCCACGGGCTCTCTCTGCTATCACTTGCAATGCATCTTCATCGGCCTCGACACCTTCGAGGGTGCAGATCTTCTTCAGTCTAGTAATTATGCTTCGAGTCGGGATCCTCTTGAACTCCACTAACAAACAGTTCTCACGTATTGTCGTGAACTTCGGGTTCCAGACATTCACAGCGGTTAGTATAACAGGTGACCTCGCATTCTTCAAAAGGGAGGCGATAGCGGCGAGTCCTCCTCGATCCTCATCTCCACTCATCCCTTCCAACTCGTCGAGGAGGACTATTCTCCTACGCTTGTAGAGGTCTGATTGAGACGCTGCCATCCCAGCGATTCGTTCAATAGCTTCCCGCGTTCTATTGTCGCTAGCGTTCATTTCCACTAGATCGAAGTTGAGTTCCTGTGCAAGGAGAGAAACTGAGAGCGTCTTGCCAACACCTGGAGGCCCGTAGAGGAGGGCCCCTTTCTTGCTGGGCGGGCCTGCCGTCCATGAATCAAGCCATCTCCGAACTGAGTTCAGAGCCTCCGTGTTGCCTACGAATTCCGATATACTTGAAGGTCTATGCTTCTCTGTCCAAGGTCTAATGGAAATCATGGAGATATATGCTGCC
>JAWBNY010000075.1:0-6261 GCA_038826985.1 Bathyarchaeia archaeon
TCTGAATGCTAGCCAGATGCCTCCATAGTATCTCCCTAAGTATTCTGTAATGTTTTGTTCCTGATAAGACAATTCATCCAGCTTGTGGTTTCGGGATGTAGTGGTCGACATATCTCTTAGGTAAGTGAAGTTTTCTGATTCCTGTCCTTTGCCCATGATTCTAACATACCTCTTTATTCGGCCGCAATTAAGCTAGCGGGGTAACCCTACATGTCAATAGTACCAGCTTGCAACCGCCTTTCATAAACAGCCGTAAGCTTGATTTAAGATACTCACAAGCATTCTCTGCCAACAGAGGTATGTCATCTCCTAATCCCTAATTTGCAAGCCTAGCTCAGTTCTTCACACTATATCTGGCTTTTGAATGCTTCAAACGAGAGAGAACCCAACAGATATTCTTAGTTTTGACTGCCTCTGCCCAAAAGCTGCATAGGAACCGTTACCATAATCCACGCTATGAGATTTATTCGCCTATCTTCATCTAGGAAGAAGCGCTAATAGGTATAGTATGAAGTTACCTGTTCCATGAGCAGCTATCGGAGCCAACAGACCATCCATTCTCCATGCTAAGTAACCTAGAACCACTCCTGCACCATAAGCAAACAGGACCTCCAGAGGATTCATCCAACCTATGTGCATCAACCCGAAGAGTGTGGCGGATATACCGACCGCCTTCATAGGTGAGACGACTTTTTCCATAGCGCTCTGCATCAACCCGCGGAACAGCAGTTCTTCAGCAGTCCCAACCATTATAGCCAAAACGACAAACACGTAGACAATGACCTGAAGCAGACTCGAACCGGCGCTGATAGGCCTAGGACGCAGTATAAAGTATTCGCTTATCCCGAACAATAAGCCTATACTAATACCTGTTCCTAGCTGCAGTTTCCAACTATGTGTACCCTTTGTGAATCGCGCTTCACGCGATGAAATCTGACGATATCCTAGGTAAAGTATCGTCGCTACTAGTATAAGCGTATACACAAATGGAAGGAACAGTGATAGTTCAGAAAACCCTAGAGGAAATGGTGAAAGAATCACTCTCGTTGCAAACACAAGAGCGATGGATTCTAAGGAGACTCTTAACCAATGTTGCATTGCAAACGTGACAGCAAGTACAGGCACGAGAATTAGACTGAGTAGTGCCAAGCCTAGACCATAGACTGCCCATTGACTATTTAGGAGTAGTTCCTCCGCCAAAACCAAACATGTTAAGGATACGAAAAGAAGTGTAGCTAGACGATAATCAGAATCATGTAAGACAGAGACTTCTCTGAATAGGCCAAGTGTGGAAGCAAGTGAAACTACTGCAAAGACAATGCATGAGGCAACATGAAGCCAAAATCCATAACCCAAATAGAGAAAGAGTGGCACATAAAGAAGAAGGGAAAGAGCAACCACAACTATGCTTGAAACTATGACTTTTTGAGTAAAGCCCAAATGGAAGTTACATACCTACCTGATTTCAAATTGGAATGTCATAGGCAGATTGCCCAGACCTTCAATACAACCACAATAGCAAAGAGGATGGTGAAGAGAACAGCTATCGGTGTCCAGCTTCTTCTAAGCTCCAATAAAAATTGTCTAGACCTACCATATGCTGGGTCACTCAGCTCCACATATAACAGCAGACCAATAGCGGCAAGACTAACCCATAACTGAGACATCGTAATTGCCTCATTATATGCAGCCATTACTGTCGTAGTTGTACTCAGAACAGAAGAACCTAGCATGGACGAGCCAAGAACAGAGGAGCCCAACACCGAGATCCCCATAATCATAGAAAGGCCCAAGAGCGGTATAGCCAATGTGAATGAGGAACCTACCAGGAGAAGCATAAAGCTCAGCAAAAGAAGCTTAAACCTTCGCTCCATCCAGAAACCTCAAGAAGTCTTCATGTTCAATTGGCATTATAAGACTTTTTCCCTAGAGCAACAGAACCTGATGATTTCAGTCAGCATAATGTGTTTTGCATAGGAGAAACCTTTTCTACCTCCAAAAATGATGCTTTACTAGGTTGCAGGAACGGACTCGCCTCCAAACGTTTAATACGCTTCTGATGCTGCTTATTGTAGTAGTTTCGGTTCAAATTTATTCAGCACACACAGAGTCTGAAAAAGCGTGCGTAATAGGCTACGACGGACCTACCTCGAGGATTGTACTGGACTTCTTGAGAAGGCAGCCAAACCTCGACGTTGCTTTCTTCGATTTGAATGTAGGAAACCTAAAAAAAGAGATGGCTGAGCTTCTCCAGCTACTACAGGTCTCAGGTATAACAATTCTTCCAAAGAATTTATGTCTACCATGTGTTATGCATGGACGTACTATGGCGGAGGTGCTAGTCGAATACTCTTCACCCGCGATAGGCTTATTCAGGTCAGGCTCATTGACATCGGTCAGCTTCGGTATAGTAGACACAAGGCTTCTATCTGAGGCTCTCCAAGCATCCTCAAATAACGTCGTCGTGTTTACTCTCTATGGTAGATTTGAGGTTACAGATGTAGGTCTCGGAGAAAAAATTGAGAAGCTCTTCCTAGAGGGTAAAGGGATCTTCAACATAGGTGCAGATCCTGTAGGCCTTATCATACCGATAACAGGTCTAGCCTTGACAGATTCCGTTAACCCATGCACCTTCATGGTTTTCACAGCAATGCTCTTGTTCGTATTACAGTCATTCGGAAGGGCTAGGGCGGTGGCCTCAGGCCTCTGTTTCATCTATGCAATATTCGCCGGATACTATATTATCGGTTTAATAGGCATCACATTCTTCAAGGTTCTTGAAGGCATCGACAAGGCACTAGCCTTATTAGGTCTTATATTTGGATGCCTTACCACTATAAACGGGTTGACAGGGAGGTCACCCATCCCTCATCAACTACGTGTTTTTCTAAATGAGATGGTAAGGAGAACAGACGGGAGTTTAATAGCATCCTTTGCTTTGGGACTCTTCTCGGCCTTCACCTTACTGCCCTGTAGCAGTGGACCATACATTGTAGGCCTTGGGCTTCTCTCAGCACTCAAGGCTACGGGCCAAGCCTACATTCTTTTAGCCCTTTACAACCTAATATTTGTGTTGCCACTTATCTTGATCTTGACGTTCTTTGCATTTTCTGGGAAAATGGTTAGGAAGGTAAAGGTCTTCAGGAGCGAGGTATTTAGGAGAAAAGGAGTTATCGACATTCTAGGAGGCGCAGCCCTCATAATCGTGTGTACATACATTCTCCTATAGGTATTCAGAAACAGTCTTATTACATCTCTAGTTATATGAAAGATAATACATGCATTAGAAAATATAAAGAAGAAAATGATAATCATCTTCAGATACGCCTAGGAACAATCTTGGTCAAGCAGCTTCCTGTATACTGATACGGAATTTTTAGCCATGATTTCATCGTTGAATAGCTCCTGGACCCGAAGCTGGGCATTTCTTCCAAGTTTCTCACGCAGAGAAGAATCTGCAAGTAATAGATTGATGCCTCTTACAAGAGCAGTGTCATCTTCAGGTTCAAACAGTAAACCACTTTCTCCATCAACGATCATTTCTGGTAGTCCACCAACTTTTGATGCCAATATTGCCTTACCAAGCGACATAGCTTCAAGCGTGGCATAGCTGCAAGATTCCCATAAGGAAGGCTGAGCAACTATGTCACATGCAGCAACTGCAGAAACAAAATCAACATAGGGTAACCAGCCAGTGAATATAACACGTTCTCTGTATGAGGGTTTGACGGTATTGTAGAGAGCTTGTAGAGAACCTTGAGGCAGGCTACCCGTAAACACGATCTTAACAAGTCTATCTGTCTCGAGTATTCTGTTTACAATCCTCAAAAGGAGATGACTCCCTTTGCTTCTGTTTATTGAACCAATACAGAGTATCATTGGGCATTGACCTATACGCCATTTTTCTCTAAAAGTCAGATCAGGCAGACTCTTTATGAAAGAAGCGTCTATTCCGTTGTATATTATGTGATTTGGACACCGGTTGCACTTACTCATAAGATAGTTAGCCAAAGCCTTGCTGGTGGAGATAACCGAATTAGCTTTCATTATTGGGATCTCTTCAAAACGACTCGCTATTTTGGTATACAGGTTCTTGTATCCAAAATGCGTCAAAAAAAGTGAAAGAGGTGTGTGACATCTTAACACTATAGGCGGCATATGCTCCTTGTAACAGAGAAAACTAGATTCACCATACCAATCCGGAGATTCTACGACATCAATTCTGTAGTTTTTGGCTACTCGAGGAATAGTTCTCGAGACAGATATTGCATACAATACTCTATCGCTGACGACGCCGATTGGATATTTGTTCAAAGACAATACACTTCTTTGAGGGCTATGTATCCAGATGCCATTAGTTTCTAGGCTCGATCTCGCAGAAATCTGGTCTGTGAAAATATGAACTTCATGCCCCAAACGAACTAATGCTTTTGAGAAATAGTATGTAAACGAGGATATACCATTAGTTGGTAGGCCATTGAAGCCCCGTGACAAGAGACAAATTCTCATGATATCAAACTCACACCATTGCTTCTACGCATTACTATTTTTTATGGAACACCAATGGCTCAAGCCAGCACTGGTTTGTCATACTATGTAAGGCCTAGGCACATTCTCTCCCCTTAAGAATTGCAGCGGTATCACAAAGGCATACCTTGACTAGCATGGTATAAAGATGTGACTTATTTGTGAAACTAAGTCTGTGTTAACAGCTTCTTATAGCACTTCTAAATGTAGAACATCCATTATCATGGGATATTAAAGTAAACCAAAATTGAGAACAATGATCCTTGTGTTAATATGTGTTAAGATGCGTTACATTCAACGCATAGTGAACATGAGGATACCTAATCATTCTTATTCACAGGTCATTTACGAAATGAGTTCAGAAGCTCATACTTTACATTACTCCACATTCTATTTTGAAGAAGATAATCTAAGAAGTTTGAAGCATATTCACTTCGACATTTTTCGCAACTAACTATGAACCTAGATATTTCCCTAAATAGTCCACGGATGCTAGAAACATTGATTATGGCATCCTCAGGTACATCAAAATATCCAGTTCGGCTAGGCAAAGTCACTTTGGCAATAGGTACACCGAGTAGTCCAGCCTCCAAGGTCGAGAAACCTAATTCTTCATCAAGATTTCGCTCGATGTAAAGGTCAGATGAAGCCACCCCTGCAAGAAACTCCGCCCTAGGTACTACACCTTTGTAGACAACACAGTCAGAGTTGATTTTCCTAAACACATTCCCATAGACCAGCAACTTCACTCTTGCATAAGAAACCTTATTCAGCTTCTCAACTATTCTGACAATGAACTCAGAAGGCATTAGCCTAGGAACTGGATTTGCAGATGTGTACGTTGTGAGTATGAATTCTTTCTTCAAAGGGTCGGAACATATTTTTTGCGCTGTACAAAGTCTTCTGAATTCTTTATATGTTCCAACATCTTCTTCAAAAATAAATTGGGGCAAAACAATAAGATTACTGTCACCTTCGCTAAGCTCCTCAAAAATGTAGCATTTGAATGGCATATTATGCCAGTAAGCTTAGATTCTTTGACAAGTAGCCAACTAAGAAGAGACATCAAATGGCTTATCTTGGCTAATATAGGACTGGTAAGTAATCCATATAGAATTTCATCGATTAGATAGCCATGTATTATCACATATTTTTTAGATACAGACGAAAATAGAGGACTAAGATAACTAGTACCACTATACATAGCAATATCATATTTGTCATAGTAATTCAACATCCGTAGGTCATCTATCAACTGGGTCGGTAAATTCCTTCTTTTTACATTCACTATATTTACCTTGTATCCTTCAATAACAAGCCCACGTACAAGTCTACCTAGCAGAGTGGATACTCCAAGTCTAGGTCGGCTAGTAACTATAACGATTTTACACAAATACACACATCAGCCAGATCCAGTTTCATAATATCGCGTGGGTTAGTTACATGAAAGTAACTGAAGTTAGTTTTCTTAAAACTTAATTTTCAGTTAAAAATTGTAGGGTTTAGTCAATACAAGACTTCAGTAACTAAGACTAGACTTTTCGTCTTAGTACCTTTGATGGTAGTGGAAAGCCCAGCAACCCGTATTGTAAAACAGATGTGAGAATAGCAACTATTCTAGCAAGGCCATAGAATACCCACTCACTAAACTTAACCTCGCTAAGCATACTCGCTTTTTTATAACGGGTTACTAAATAGTGGGGCAGTAGCGGTTCAAGTAGAGACCTAACAAAA
>JAWBNY010000076.1:0-6201 GCA_038826985.1 Bathyarchaeia archaeon
TTGAGTTGGTTGACAAGCTCGTCTACCACGGCTATGAAGACAACTTCATAACCTCCGCGAGAGAAGACTAGTCCAACGAGTGATAAGCCAACCTTGCCTGCACCGAAGATGACTGCTTTTCGACCCATCTATTCTCATCAAGCAGTGAAACACTTCCGAGATATATCATAGTATCTTATGTCTAGAAAATATTGAGTTCAACATCCGAATCGATCTACCGTTTCGACTATAGATGGTGGAGGAATCGAATGTAAAGAATTTCAAAGCAAAACAGATCTATAGATCCTCAAGGAGGTACCATCCCGCATCAAATGTTAGTTGGAGAGAGACAACTATACAATTGTTTAATTACAACACTTATACTCAGATGGAGGGAAGGTGGTCGATTCCACGTTGGTGATTCTTCCTCGAGCATTGACGATAGCAGGCTCTGACTCTGGCGGGGGCGCTGGTATACAAGCCGACCTCAAGACCTTTGCAGCTCTTGGAGTTCACGGTTTGTGCGCGGTCACTGCAGTGACCGCACAAAATACAAGAACAGTGACGTCTGTTCAGAATATAGATGCCCAAGTAATCAAAGCTCAGATTGATGCAGTTGTTTCAGATATCGGTGTAGATGCTGCCAAGACAGGGATGCTTAACACGTCTGAAACCATTCATGTTGTTGCTGAGGAGATTCGGAAACATAACATCCGAACTGTTGTTGACCCAGTTATGGTCACGAAGAGTGGTACGAAGCTTTTACGAGACGATGCAGTTGCCACCTTCATAGAGGAGCTTCTTCCATCTGCATTTGTTGCGACACCAAATGCACCTGAAGCTACAGTACTCTCTGGTCTAAGGGTTGATAGTGTGGAGGATGCAAAAGAGGCTGCTAGAATAATTTCTTCTATCGGGCCCAAGGCAGTCGTTGTAAAAGGAGGACATATTCCGTATAACGGCAAGGTTGCAGATGTACTGTATGTAGACGGGGAATATCATTTGTTTGAGGCTGAAAAGCTACCTGTCAGAACCACTCATGGCACAGGGTGTACATTCTCATCAGCTATCACGGCTTATCTTGCTAGAGGAGAGCTGCTTAGTGAAGCAGTCAAAAAGGCTAAGGCTTTTGTTCTTGACGCTATAAGGTTTGGTATATCTATCGGTGAAGGAGCCGGCCCGGTTAACCCGATGGCAAGTATATACCGGGAGTCGGAGAAGATTAAAGTTCTACTTAATGTGGCTGAAGCCATTAGTCTACTTGAAAGCTCACCACTTGTGTGGAAAGTAATTCCAGAGGTCAATTCAAATATTTGCATGGCACTTGAGTATGCGGTGGACTTCACAGATGTCGTGGCTATTCCTGGCAGGATTTCAAGAATTGGTACCCGCGTCAAAGCGTTGTCTTGTCCAACATTTGGCTGTTCAAAACATGTTGCAAACACCGTTCTTGTGGCTAAAGCCTATAACCCTTCAATTAGAGCCGCGATGAACATCAAATACTCGGAGGAAGTGCTCCAGACCATATCCAAGCTGGGGTTAACCATATCATATTACGATAGGCGTAAAGAGCCATCTGAAGTCAAAGCAAAGGAAGGAATGACAACCCGTTGGGGTGCTGAGGAAGCAATAAAGAACTCAGTCAAATTTCCAGATGTCATATACCATGATGGGGACTGGGGTAAAGAGGCAATGATCACTATTTTGGGCAAAGATGCAGTTACCGTTGCAAAGACTGTAATCCAAGTTGCAAACATGTTAGAATAGATCTACTACATCTATTCTAGTTTCCATATATGAGAAGTTTTGAAAAGTTTAACAATGTTCTTCCTAATTGATTCAACTATTGGCTATGACGATGAACAGTAAACTTTCAGATAGATATAAATCTACATGTTTTCTATGAGGTGTATGGATGTTACTTAGTAGAATATGACTCTGCTCTTCAAGGTTTATATTATCCCGCAAGAGATGTTTGAGGGGTCTCTAAATGGATAAGGATGAGTGTCTTAGACGTCTTGTTGCATGTGGAGTAATATCTGTGATAAGGGCAAGAAGCCCTGAGGAGGCAATAAGGATAGGAAAAGCTGTGTATGTTGGTGGGATTGAGTTTGTTGAAGTTTCAATGGTTACACCAGACGCATTCGAGGCCATTCGAGCTCTTGCTAAGGATCTTGGCGGAGACGTTGTTGTGGGAGCTGGGACGGTTCTTGATGCTCAATCTGCGCGGGAAGCGATCTTAGCAGGCGCTGAGTTTGTGGTTGGGCCAAGCATCAACAAAAGTGCTATCGAACTCTGCAGAAGATATAGCAAAGTCGTAATTCCAGGAGCATTCACGCCTACGGAGATCTTGACTGCATGGGAGCTTGGAGCAGATATAGTAAAGGTTTTTCCAGCATCCGTTGGAGGGCCACGTTACATAAGGGACATCCTTGAGCCTTTGCCTCAACTAAGGCTACTACCTACAGGCGGTGTCAACCTAGATAACGTAGCAGAGTTCATTAGAGCCGGTTCTGTGGCTGTTGCTGTTGGGAGCGCTCTCATCGATAGAAAAGCTGTCGAGGAGGGGAGACTCAGCATGATCACGGACAATGCAAGAAGGTTCATTGAAGCCGTGCGGAATGCAAGATCGAAGCACATGTCCAAATGATGAGATTGCCAAGTCAGATACTTGGGAAGTGGGTTAAGAACTATGGGTCCGTTCTTTTTTCTTAGCAATCTAGGTTGAGCCCACAATAGACAAGTCACTTCTTAATCATTATTTGCAGCCTTAGATAACTGTTCAAATCTGGTTTTGCCACGTAATAAAGAGAGATATTAGCATGTATCTAGAATTAATATGGAGATTTATATGACCGTTACCAAATATAAAGGTCGAATAGGCTCGAATTCTATGAGAACTATTTGTATTGTGGCCGGTGTTGTTAGAGCGAATTCGAGGTGAAAGTGGCCGTAAAATAACAGGCTACAAGGAGCAGGTTAACCTAGCGAACAATCGCTTCTTTTTCATAGGTGTTAGCCAAATATAGAGAGTTGCAATGCCCTAGAATTTATACCGCCGGCGGCGAACACGCTCCCAGTCTTCAAATTGTTTACTATGATTGCTGCTGGCGCAAAAAGTGACGGGTCTATTTTATAAAAATCAAATCCTGCAGCTTTGAATATCTCGGCGAAAGGTTTTCCATATTCCTTTGAAGTGCTTGAGGGAGCCATCTCAACTATTGCTTTCAGCGCGTCATCGTTCTCAGTGGACACAGTGAAGTTGACTGTTCCACCGTAAAGTATCATGTCGTTTGTTCTACCCATAGCCTTGTTTTGCTTCGGATGAACCGGTGCTATGGGCGCTATGCCAGATCCGGATATAACTTCTCTTGTTTCAAAGCCTAAGTTGACCAGTCTGTGCAACCCCACCTCTAAGACTCGCCCCGAGATCTGGGTGGAACCTGCAATGCTAGCTGTTGGAGCTACCAGAACATAGAGTTTGTCTAAGGTTACCTTACACTCATCCGCTATTAGAGAAAGCACTTCAGAGGAAGGTTTCTTCGAAGTCTCCAGAACTACCACAGCTAAATCTGAGGTATCCTTGTAGCCTATCTTCTCGTAGAGCTCTTTTGGTTTCAATGCAAGTGCACGTGCGGGTCCTGAGGCCATGGCAAAGTATTCTTTCAGTTTGAGTTGCCAACCTGCATATTGAGAGCCGAGAAGGGAAATGCTTGGCTGACTTGTAGCTACAAATATTGCCGGCAAGCTTATGTTACCGCAACTGAAGTTAGTCAAACAGCTGGTTCCAACCCCTCCGAGGCATATTTCTGTCAGAAGCTTCCCGGCTGCAAGGCTACCTGCGGTAGCGATACCTGCATCAATTATTGTGGTGCCTTCGGGAGTCTTCTCGACGAGTAAGCACAGCTCAGCGTAACGATGTATCATCTTCTCAACTAAAGGAAGCGCTAAACGGTTCACACTCAAGTTTTCATGGAGAGTCATGGAATCTTCGTCTCATAGATTTTTAGATGAGGGTTGTTCTTAACTGAGACAAATAAACCTCCACTCCAGCTCTGGGTTACGTCTCCTCTGAAAACGTAGAAAGGTCCACTTATTCGTTCATCTTCAACCCTGACGCTTCCTCTTACCTCATCTACGATGAAGCTTGGAAGAACTGACGAGATTCTACCCGCTATGATAATCCGTCCGCCAGTCATCATGGCGCCTGCTCTCTCTGCAGCGTTTCCCTCAACTAGCAATGTTCCACCCTTCATGTGAATACCTGTAAACAGGCCTGCGTTCCCAGAGATGTGGATTAAGCCTCCCGCCATAAAGCATCCTGCTTCGTTTCCTGCATTACCTTTAACGATGATCCTGCCTCCTTCCATACCAAGCGTCAGGCCCCTATAAGAGGCCCCAAGATAGTCGTTAACATCTCCGAATATGGCTATGTTGCCTCCTTTCATCATTGAGCCTGCCCATGAATCTGCGTTTCCATAAACAACGATGTTGCCACCGCGCATTCCTTCTCCTAAACGCATGCCAACATTTCCATAGATTAGTATCTCTCCGGCAGTCATGTAGGCACCTATGCCTCTTACTCCACTGACATTTCCGTTAATCCGTATACATGTTTCAGAGACTTTATACTCGGCTTGACCATCAACCTCAAAAAAGTCAGATAAGATCCTCTCTCGATTTCCTTCTCTGACTAATAGAGAACTAATTTCCTTAAGCGACTTTGCTGCAAATATATCGGGGCTGATACAGCTACCGTCTACAGGTATTCTAAACTGTTTCCTAGGTTTTAGTACGATCATCGCAATCAGACCTCTGCCCTAGTTTGGATTTGTTCTTCCATTCTTAGGAAGCCTTCTCTGATTGGATAGTTTTCATATTCGACAGTCCAATAATGCCTGAATCTACTACGTAGTTCTTCATATGCATGGAACCATTGCGCAGACACAGAGGGGTTAACCCAGATGGTTCTTCCGAAAGTCTGTTCTATGATGACGCCGTTCTTTGCCACTATCTTCCCGCCTTTGATTGTGTAGGCAGCTGTCTCGAAGGCCCTTCTTACGCGCTTATACTCTCTTGAAGGGTCGATCTTCCCTGGGTCAATGGCATAAATGGCGATGTCTGCATCGGCTCCAGGACCAAGATGACCTTTGTTCTTCAGTCCGAGTGCTTTTGCCTGACCGGCACGTGTAACTATTGTCAATTCGAGGAAACTGTATTCTCTATCTATGCTCGGCAAGAGGCTTCTACGGCGTGCCTTCCGGTGAATACGTTGTAGAGTTTTCTCCCTGGCCCTTCGACTCACAAGCCAAGCCATAACTTGTGGATAAGCTGTAAACGGGCCTGCGTTTGGGTGGTCTGTTGTTAGATATATTTTCCAAGGGTTATCTATCAATAGAGCAAGTTCAAGCCCTATAGACCACTGCATTGCATGGACGGGGCTCGTGCGCCTATATCGAAATGGTACAACGCCTCCGCTAGTCTCTGTCTCAACATCATGGTTGACCCATTTGTTACCTGTTAGTGAGTAGAGGTCATACTGAAACGGGCCATCTGCGGTCATCGTTGTCGTGTCCGTGAAAATCACTTGACCCATATCTATTGTTGCATGGCTGTGTCTGTTTATGTAACGTGCTATGTTTTCCGCCCCAGAACCCATGTTCATCCAGTCCGACCCGGTGAAGGCGCTAAATTGGCAATGTGTAACATGGATGACTGGTTTATCATCTTGTGCAAGGTCTTTGACACACTTCAGCGTGTCGAGCGTGGTAGCGTAGTTGCCTGGCTTTCCCAAGTTGTTTGTGTGAACATGTATAGTGTGAGGTAAACCAAGCATTCTGTTGACTTGGCAGAGGCCTCGGATAATCTCGCGTGGGGTTATATTGAAGTAAGGAACCTGGTCATCGATGCTATGGAGGTTTCCTCCAAACCCCCATGTCTCAAGACCGCCAGGGTTAACAAGCTTGATGGCATAACCTCTTGTGGCTTTCATTATCCAAGCAACATGTGCTGCGCAATCCTCTAGTTGTCCCCTACTTAGGTATTCTAACACAAACCACCAGTCGCCAAGCAAAGGATAGGCACCTTTATCAATCATAGGCGTATCGTTTAGCTCATCATGAGTATGCCTTGCCTCTAGCGGAGGCATCGACGGTGTCATTACCGTCGTGTATCCCATTCTAGAGTAGCGATAACCTGTAGTAAATGTTGAGGGGACAGAGC
>JAWBNY010000077.1:0-6152 GCA_038826985.1 Bathyarchaeia archaeon
AATGGAGACCGCTTCACGAGTCGAGTCGCCTCCTATGAAGGACGCAACCACAGGCTTGTTCTTGAACCTGGCCGCAACCTCTATAACCACTCTGGCGGTCTCCACTGGCTGCGTCATTGCCTGAGGGGTAAGAATAACCAAGAGACTATCTACTTCTTGACTCTCAAGCATAGTCTCTACAGCAAATTTGTATCTAGAGGGCGGGGCATCCCCAAGTATATCAATTGGGTTGAAGAACCCTGATGCAGGTGGCAACCCGCTTCTCAGTTTCTCAACAGTCTCTGGCTTGACCGATGCTACCCTTAAGTTATACTTCTCACAAGAGTCTGTAGCCAGTATTCCTGGGCCACCTGCATTAGTTACGATTGCTACATTCGGTCCAGCAGGTATTGGCTGAGTTGAGAATGCTTCAGCAAGATCGAATAACTCTTGAGCTGTACTTACTCTTATCACCCCAGTATGCTCGAATGCGACGTTGAAAACCAGATCGCTTCCAGCCATCGCACCAGTATGTGATGAAGCTGCTCTGGCGCCAGCGGCTGATACACCTGACTTGAGCACAATAACTGGTTTCTTGCGGGTTACAGAACCAGCAGTCTTGAGGAAACGTTCCCCGTCTGTTATACCCTCGATATATAAAAGAATCACCTTTGTTTCTTCTTCACCAGCAAGAGCATCCAAGATATCACACTCATTTAGGTCAGCCTTGTTACCTAAACTCACAAACTTGCTGAAACCAATTCTCTCAGTCACTGCCCAATCTAAGATTCCTGTACCCAGCGCTCCACTTTGAGATACAAAGGCAATGTTGCCTTTCCTTGGCATATTGGGGGCAAAAGAAGCGTTCAAAGGCGTGGCCGTATCGATAAACCCGAGGCAGTTTGGACCTAGCACTCTTATGCCTGCTTTCCGGCATATATCAACAACCTCCCGCTCGAGCTTGGCTCCGTCACCTCCAGCTTCTTTAAAACCAGCGGAGATTATAACTAGGCCTCTAAGACCTTTCTCAGCCGCTTCAGACGCTATCCTACTAACTAAGTTAGCAGGTAAGGTTACAATTCCAAGGTCTATTTGCCCAGGAACATCAAGTACACTTCGGTAACATTTGATACCCTGAATTTCCGTAGCGTTTGGGTTGATAGGATAAACCTCTCCTCTGTATCCGCTGGTCAACACATTTCTTAGAATCTCATAGCCAACCTTTCCTGGCTCGCGGGAGGCCCCTATGACTGCTAATGAGGAGGGATTAAAGAAGTGGTTCAGCATTTGAAGTCGCCCGGTAACAGGCGTGTAGATATCGATTAATTCATTTAAACGCTATGTCTTTTAAGAGCGCTGCATATAAGTATGCCAGCAGACTGGCTATATAACAGTGGTTGTACATATACTAACCAAAAATAGACATTCTTAAAGCTGAATAAAACTTTAGTCCATACAACGCAAAAGGTGAACTTGAGGATACGATGAAGCTTGGCCTTCTGACACGAAACCCAAACGCATGGTGTTCCCTTCAACTTAGGAAGGCTATGGAGACACGTGGATTTGAGCCAATATGTCTTCGATTTAGAGACCTCAGGGCTGCGATTGCTATGCAGCCTGAAGTGCAAACTTCTTTTGGCCTCAATGTAGTGAAGGAGATCCCATGTATCCTCGTTAGACCGATCGGTAGAGGCACATTGGATGAGATTATCTTTCAACTCGATCTTCTTCACAGGCTAGAACGTTTAGGTACAATAATTGTTAATCGGCCAAGTGCGATAGAGAAAGCTGTGGACAAGTACTATGCGCTTGCGCTTCTTGAAGAAGCTGGAATCATGGTTCCGCGAACCGTTGTTTGCGAAAACCCAAAAGATGCATTGCACGCATTCGATGAGCTTGGAGGTGATGTGGTAGTCAAGCCATTGTTTGGCTCGAGAGGAGTTGGTATAACACGGGTTACAGATAGAGAGGTGGCAAGCCGCATCTTTAGATCTCTTTCTTTCATGCACAATGTGTTGTATGTCCAGGAGTTTGTTGCTCATGGAACCCGAGATATACGGGTCTTCGTTGTCGGAGAGCACGTCGTAGCATCCATGTATAGGGTCGCCGTAGGGTGGAAGACAAATGTTAGTCGAGGAGCAGCACCAGTACCTCTGTCCCCAAGTAGAGAGGTCGAAGAGCTAGCTATCAAAGCATCAAAGGTGTTAGGATGCGAGGTTGCAGGCGTCGATATACTCGAGGGGGCTAGAGGGTTTCTCATAAACGAGATAAATAGCCAACCAGGATTCAGAGGCCTACAGTCAACAACTAATTTGGATATAGCGGGAGAGATTATCGAGTACATTAAGAGTCGACTGAGGTAGCTCAATGATAAATACGTCAAATGTTGTTAAGGCCTATGAGGTTACGTTTGTTCACATAAGTACCAAAGAGGTTAAGAAACAAACAGACTATGTAGCGATAGAGGAACCTTTACAGATATTCGTTAACAATAAACACTATGCTACTATTCTTTGCAGCCCAATGGAGAAGGAGGTTTTGGTCGTTGGAAACATCTTTTCAGAGGGGCTTGTCAATTCACTTGACGATGTACTTGAGATAAGGCCTGGCACAAATGGGGAATTCTATGTCACTCTTAGGGAAGACATAGACGTTTCAAAACGAATGGAGACTTTATCATTCTTCAAACGATTTATTCTCACCTCGTCGAATGCAACTGACATTTGGTCCATGTCTAAGCTAATAGACTGGATCCAAGTTCCAAGAGTTAGTGACACAACCCTCTTCGATGCAGACGTGATTAGTAAAGGAACAAAACGCCTCAACGACCTAGCATCTATATTCAGGAAGACGGGTGGTGTACATGCTGCAGCGGTATTTTGCTCACAAGGAGAGTTGTTGGCTCTTGCGGAAGATGTTGGCCGACATAATGCGGTAGACAAGGCTTTAGGGAAAGTCATACTACAGAAACAGGCATCAAAAGGAAAGTTTCTTGCTTTGACTGGAAGAATGACGGGGGACATTGTTCTTAAGGCTGCTAGGTTAAGAATACCTCTCGTAGTATCTATATCTGCAGGTATCAACTCTGGCATTGACATCGCTGAAAAGACCGGCATTACACTTGTTGGATTCGCACGTGGAGACCGGATGAATATCTATACGTTTCCAGAAAGATTAGTTCCATAAGCGAGGCAATAAGATACTTTGGCTACTGAAATTCGTATCATTGGGATCTCTGGAATCCCACTCCTAAAGCAAGGTGATAACCTTGCGAAAATGATCCTTGATGCAGCAGAGAGACAGGGAACACCGATTGAAGAAGGGGACGTTCTGGTTATCACACAGAAGGTGGTCTCGAAGGTGGAAGGACGTGTGTATAAGCTATCACAAATACAGCCTTCATCTTTGACGAAAAGATTAGCTAAAAGAATGAATAAGGATCCTGCGCTTGTAGAGCTTGTTCTTAGGGAAAGCAAGGCGATCGTTCGAATGTTTGGCAAGCATATTATTACAGAGACAAGGCATGGATGGGTGTGCGCCAATTCCGGCGTTGACGTCTCTAATGTTTCGGGAGGCGACTCAGCCGCACTTTTGCCTATCGACCCTGACAGATCTGCAAGGGAACTCCAGAAACAGGTAAGAATCCTTTCTGGGAAGAATGTTGCAGTTATCATATCTGATACATTCGGGAGACCCTTTCGCGTAGGACATGTGGATGTTGCGATTGGATGCTCTGGAATTGCCCCAATACTCAACCTGCGTGGTGTAAAGGACCTCTTCGGTTATGAGCTGAAAGTGAAAGAGACGGCTATTGTTGACGAACTGGCTTCGGCTGCTGAACTTGTCATTGGAAATGCAGGAGAGGGCATACCTGCTGCAATAGTCAGAGGCTATAGATATCCTATATCAGAGGAGGGATCACGTAGGCTTGTAATGCGCAGAAGGAACGACCTATTCCGGTGAGGACTTTGCCAAGTACGTCGACAATAATTCTTGCAGGAGGGCTTTCAACACGCTTTGGTTTCGACAAAGTTTTCGCAAAGCTCAAAGGTAAGGCGCTTTTACTTCATGTTGTAGACGCTGTTAAAGATGTAACCGATGAGACGCTAGTTGTTGTTGGTAACCTAGAACAAAAGAGCCGCCTTTTAGAGATAAGAAATAGTCTCAATGTAGTTGTTGACAATATTGATATCCGCTCTCCTCTCACAGGAGCGATATCAGGTTTTGAAAAGGCCAAAGGCGAGTTCTCCATACTTTTACCTAGCGATACACCGCTCCTATCAAGAGATATTCTACTTCTACTCCTAAGGTTATCATATGGCTATGAGGCTACCATCCCTAGGTGGCCAAACTGGAATATTGAGCCTCTACAAGCAGTATATGAAACAGCGAAAATGTTAGCTGCCATGAATGAAGCATTCAGAAGCGGTGAGCTTAGAATCTATGATGCAATAAAGCGTCTTAGAAAGGTTCTCTACATATCTACAGATATTCTTAGAGCCTATGACCATGAACTCAATACATTCGAAAACGTTAACACAGTATCTGACCTCAAGAGAGTGGAGAGTATAGCATCGCGGAAACGACACCAAAAACCTGTCAGCACTCATACGCCTAATTTTCCTCTCAAAGAGACCCTTCATCCTTTTTTCAAGATAGGCAATTCTTCATACCAATAACTTGTGATATTGTACCCTCTCTACCTAAGATAGAAATGTATCAACATATTTGAGATGGTAGTTTGATTGATTCAGTTAGATTACTATACCTACGACCGGCTGGGATGAGGTAGCTTTCCAGCCCAGACAAGAATGAAACAGCATCTATGCAGAACGTAGAGAGTTCTTCTGGATGCTTGGTTGGCTGAGGCCACGACAATCTTATCTCATTTGCTTTCTCAACAACGTAAGCTAGAGGGCAATTTGCAAATCTCTTAACAAAAAGTTCAGCAGCCTTTTCTTTTTTTAGTACAAGGTTACCGTTCGCCAAAAGTATACTTTGAGCAGATTTAAGAACCAGTTGAGCCAGCCTGCGTGTATCGTCCTCCAAAGTATTCCTCTGAAAACGTAATTTCCGCCAAAACTGGTTTAGGTTCCGCAAGTAACGCTGACCAAAAACCTGTAGTTCAATCGAGGTCGGTGCCTTCTGTTCCTCTAGTATAGACTTTCCGCTAATGAGTTTAGAACCTAAACCCGTCAAGTAACTGCCTACTCTGTCGCTGTATACATTCATCTCCGTGACTACTCTGCATGAAACTTGCTGTTTAGGAAATGCCAATTGCATCGCTTGACGAAGCTCAGATTCTAACGCGAGCCGTTGATAGCTCAATTCGTCTTTTACAACGACATATAGGTCGATGTCACTGAAAGCAGGTACCCAGTCATCTCGTGCAGCACTACCTCTGAGGTACAGTGCTGTAAGACCAGAACCAAGATAACCGTCGACAAGTCTGGACGCATATAGTACTAGTGGTTCAATCGCATTTGCTGAAGGAGTCTGCAACATAGCTAAAACTTGCCAACTTTGAGAGTTTCTGCGACTGGGTACGAAATACTTTCCTATGAGTTTTTCGTCAGACCTTGCGAAGATTACACGTTAACAACACAGCAGGGTTAGAACCCTTTTAGCTTCATGTGTCTGTCAACATATTCAAAGACTTCTAGACGAATCCTTCAACCACAACCAACTGCGTTGTAATATTGCTGCTTCGTCTTAATCACGGCTACTTTTGCGGGTATCTTTCCTAGGCCAAATCCATCCTTCATGTCGAAGTGAACAAGCGATCTCGAACCTTCAATCACCGGTCAACCTTCCACCTTTACAAAGACCCGCCATATGTGTAAGGAATATGGAAGAAGTTTATAGCAAAGGATCCTACTACGAGATAGTCTAAACCTATTCATGGGACTGATGGTGAAACCGATAAAAGATATCCAAAACAAAATCATAACTACGGATGGCTTAACTGATTCAAACTTTTACATCATTTTGAGTCTACAATTCTGAGTGATGCGTTTGAGGTAAAGATACTTATAGATTTTAAGAGTAAGATCAGCTGCAAAGATAGGAAAGTTGCAAGTTAAAAAGGCCAGTTAGATTCTTTCAGCAGAACCTTAATTTGTAACATTTATTGGAAAGATTCGACCAAAGGAGTTTCGCCGAGTATAGAATAT
>JAWBNY010000078.1:0-6003 GCA_038826985.1 Bathyarchaeia archaeon
GTCTACCTCTTCAGAAGACATGGCGTCACTGTAGATGTTCAGAAGCGGGTCGATGTGGATCGTGAAGCATGCATTGACTGCGGTGCCTGTTACTCGATATGTCCTGTAGATGCCATAAGCTTCAAACCAGACTACTCAGTTGTCCACGATTATGATAAATGCGTAGCGTGCGGCCTATGCGTCGATGCATGCCCCACTAGGGCAATACATATCTAGTATCTGGATTGGCCTAAGAACATATGCTGCCTGCTTTCAGATATCTTAAAACTGACTCTTTGAGTATTGAGCTGGCTTTCCGAAGTTTCTCTTCACGAGCCGTCACTGCAGCATTACATGTCGCAATCTCTTCCTTAAGCTCCTTTAGCATTCGATCAGATTCTGCAGGATTCGGGCTTCCACGACTCATTCTCATCCTGATCGAGCCAATAGGTGTCCATGTATCGATAGCGATATCTGGCTTCACACGTATCCTCCGGTTTAACACCTTCTCGGCTGCCTCTTCAACCATCTTGACCGAGAAGTCTCTAGGTTCTTTCTTAGCTGACAGCATCTCCCTTACAACGTATCCTACCACTTTATGTGCTTCTCTGAATGTTAAGATCCTGTGTGCGACGAGTTGTTCTGCTATGTCTGTTGCAAAGACATAGCTTGAAGAGGCCTTGGCAACTATCTGCTCGGTGTTTACCTTCATCGAGGATAACACACCCGTAAGGGTCTTGATGGAATCAATCGTCTGGTCACAGGAGTCCCACAGAAGGGGCTTCGTCTCTTGAAGGTCACTACTGTATCCTGAGGGCAACGCCTTGACCATACATAGCAGCCCAGCGAGGTTCCCTATAACCCGTCCAGTTTTACCTCTGATGAGTTCTAGAACTGTTGGATTCTTCTTCTGCGGCATTATACTCGAGACTGAGGCAAACTCATCGGCAAGTTCAATGAACCCGAATTCTGAGCTTGACCACAGAATAAGGTCCTCAGCTAAACGGCTCATGTTAACCATCAACATGGCTAGACACGCCGCAGACTCCACCATGAAGTCGCGTGAGCAGGTGGCATCAAGCGAGTTCCTAACTAACCCGTCGAATCCCAAAAGTTGAGCTGTGCGTTCCCTATTGATCGCTATGCTTGTTCCACCTGCGGGTCCGGCTCCTAGCGGACTGAGGTTAACCCTCTTATAGCAGTTATCTAGACGCTGAAGGTCACGGAGAAAGGCTTCCGCATAAGCTAGAAGGTAGTGTCCCAAAGTACCAACTTGGGCTTGTTGCATATGAGTATATAGCAGAAGTGGAGTATGGATATAGGCCTCAGCCTTCTCAAGAAGCATGTTCACCAACTCTATTGTCAGCTTAGATACGAGGTTTAAGTCGTTTCTAAGCTGAATACGGATGTCAAGTGCGACTTGGTCGTTCCGTGAACGACCTGTATGTAGCTTACCGCCTGCTTCGATACCTACGAGTTGTATGACGTGGTCTTCTATGAATTCGTGGACATCCTCGTATTCCCCTTCAAGTCGAGTTATGCCTTCTCGTAGGTTACTTCGAAGAGTCTCTAAGGCGCTGAGAATCTTCACTAAGTCCTCTATCTCGATTATTCCCTGCTCGTATAGCATGATATTGTGGGCCTCTGTTCCATCAATGTCTGCCTCAACTATCCGCTTGTCAGCGGTAAGCGAGGAGCTGAAGCTAGCAACATAGTCAACGTTTACCCCTTCAAGTCTAGACCTATACAAACCTGTCATAGGATTTCTGTCTCCGAGCCTAGAAGTTCAAGCAACAACAAATGTTTATCACAAAAGTTCATTAAGAGCTCTAGATACGCTACCTCTTCTTGGAGATTATCTTCCTAACAGAGGCAGCGATGTCTTCAGGCATCAGGCGGTAGTGGACACCCAGCTGGTCTATTCCTTCACTTGTGATGACCCCTGATTGGCTGAACTCGTCATCAAGCCCCACTCTACCCAAGGGTGCCCAGTGGTTCTCAGCGATAACTGTGGCTACAGCTTCTCCAAGGCCTCCTACAATACTATGGTTCTCGGCTGTGACGATTGCTCCTGTTTCCTTGACTGCTTTGACAACTATGTCCTCATCTATCGGCTTGATTGTACTCATGTTAATCACCCTTGTCTGAATGCCTTCCTTCTGGAGCAGGTCGGCAGCTTGGATGGAACGTGTGACCATGAAGCCTGTGGAGATCAAGGTCGCGTCATCTCCATCCCGTACAGTTGTGGCTTTTCCAAGCTCGAACTCGTAGCCGTCTTCGAAGATCCGTGCTGGGGGAGGACTTGCCTCTATACGATAATAGACAGGACCGAAGTAATCCATTATGACTTCTACGGCCTTTTCTGCTTCAACGATGTCGGCCGGATTCACAATTACCATGTTCGGTAGAACTCTCATGGCCGCGATGTCCTCAACGTAGTTGTGGCTGATGCCACCTACGCCGAAGTAGCCAGCCGACGCAAAGAAGAGTTTGACGTTGAAACGGTCGACGCATATACACTGCCTGATCTGGTTGTATGCCCTTCCGAGGCAGAATGCGAGGGTGTACCATGTAGGGATGTATCCTTCTGAGGCAAGGCCTCCGCATGTTGTAGCAGCGTTGGCTTCAGCTATTCCCAACTCTATCATGCGATTGGGCGCATTTTGGCGGAACCATTCAACGGCTGGATGGCCTAGGTCACTCATGACTGCTAGGATCTTATGGTTACGCGATGCTGCCTTAATTATACCTCTTTGAACTCCGGGGAGTATTGCCTCAGGCGGGCCAAGCTCTTTTCTCACACCGTTTGACACCACTATTTATCCACCTCGCTTATAGATCTGTACTGCCTGTTTGAGTCCCCCCTCCATCTCAGGGCCTCTTGCGGAATGGGTATGTCTTTCCTCCCAGAAGGGTACACCTCTTCCCTTGATGGTGTGGCTGATTATACACTTAGGTCTTCCATCCCCATACAGATTAGCTGCCAAATCTAGGACATCGCAGAGCTGACTGATGCTGTGTCCATCCACCTCCGTAACCCACCAGCCGAAGGCCCTCCACTTATCTACAAGCGGCTCTACTCTGACAACTTCGTTCACGGGTCCATCGATACAGTATTTATTGTAGTCCACTATGGCTATGAGGTTGTCGAGTTTGTATGTTGCTGCGGCCATAGCAGCTTCCCACACCTGGCCTTCTTGGCACTCTCCGTCTCCTAGGATGCAGTAAACTCTAAACTTTGGGAGAGGCCTGTAAGTAGGGTAGCGCGGTGGAGGTGGCTCCCAGACTGGTTTTTCAATAAACGCTGCAAGGGCCACACCTAGTGCATGGGACAGTCCCTCACCTAGAGAACCTCCGCTAAACTCGATTCCTGGGGTACACCATCGATCAGCATGTCCCTGCAAAGGTGACCCAAGCTGATAGAATGTTGGCAGCTTCTCCTTCGGGATGTAGCCGATCTCCACTAGGGCTGCGTATAGGGCCTCGCAGGCATGTGCTTTGGAAAGTATCAGTCTATCTCTACCAGGCCAATCTGGGTCCCGAGGGTCAATCCGAAGGTGGTGAAAATACAGGACGGTTACCAAGTCGACGATCGACATGGTTCCACCGACATGTCCTCCTCTCGAACCTTCAAACTGGGTTATGCAGTTCCTGCGTAGAGTGAATGCCATATCCTCAAGTTTTGCAATAAGTTCTGGACTGTGACCCATATCTACAACCTCTCTTTGATCTCTATTCTTACCGAATCAAGACTGAGGCTTGCGCCGCATCTAGGACATCTGTTGTTGTAGGATCTTAGAAAAGCCTCCTCGTTCGGTATGGCACGCATGTATAGTCTATGGCTTATTATCTCTCCGAAGTAGAGCAGACTGTTACACTTGTTACAGAAGATTTTTTCCGTCAAATCATGTTCCTCTACTAACAACCGTGTAAACTCCATATAAGATTCATACCATGATAAACGCTTCGCGCGATTCTACAGTCAGTAATCACTCGAGGTCGAGTAGAGCAGTTGCATATTATGGCAGCTTCCAAACTATAGGTTTGATGCATCGCTACTAATATTCCGAAAGATCTTTACTGCCTTTCTACCTCAGCGGAGAGTATGCTGTCGGTACAAGGATCAGGTTGGATGCCTTCTGGACGATTGGGCCATTCTTCTCCGTCTCCTTTCGAGCCTCAATCCACTCTGGGTCGGAGGTGAAAGAGCTCCAACATTTGTCCCTTTCTTCCAAACTATTGAAGGCCACCATATAGTATAGCCTATTAGATGTACTACTAGCCTCTTCCCAGAAACCTATCACCTTGATGCCGTGCTTCTTGAAAAGCCTAAGAGTCACCTTCTGGAACCTGTCATGCAGAGTAGACATCTTGCCAGGGGCTACCTCATAGATTCTCCATTCATAAATCATCGCTATCGGTCAAACAAGAAGCGTAGCATCTTATATTAATGCTAGCTAACGGAGAGAGGTTTTGGATAAACTGTTTAATAGTAATCTACATAAGGGCTAACTGGCCAGCCATGAATCATGCGCAGAAGTAGAACAGATGAAGATAAAGTCTGCTTGACTTTCATAGGCCCACTTGGTTATTAAGCATACAAACTTAAGCATAGTTTGAGCAACTTTCGCAGATCATGGGACATCGAACCTATAGTTTGGTTAAGTACTCTGCAAATACAAAGACTGATATTCGAAAGTAGTGGACAAGGTTAGGGGATCCAAAAGATGGTGCTTTCGAATAGGGAAAAGGATCTAAACAGGCTTCAGAGGTTAGCTCTCGAATTGAGTGCCTTGGATACAAAGTTTATCGAGGCAGAACAGATTGTTGTAGGGAACTGGGTTCGACTGAAGTGTCAATACGGTTGCGACGGATATGGGAGAAGGCTGACATGCCCACCGTACAGTCCAAGTCCCGAAGAGATGAGGAGAATACTCAGCGACTATACTTCTGCTCTGCTCATAAGGGTTGGGCCCTCGAGAATTGGCCATAAAGTTGCGGTGAAGCTGGAGCGGGAAGCGTTTCTCAGCGGCTTCTATCGTGCATTCGCACTTGGAGAGGGACCATGCCCTTTCTGTAAAGAATGCAACTTACAGCGGTGTGTCAAACCTGAGCTCGCTAGGCCATCTATGGAGGCCTGCGGCATCGATGTCTACGCTACGGTGCGCAATGCAGGATATCCGATAGATGTTGTCAAGAAACAGGAAGAAAAACCAAACTTCTACAGTCTTCTACTATTAGAGTAGTCTAATGGCCAAAATATTGTCTCAACCATTTTTCTTGGAGGATTCTTCCTATTACTAAACTCGCTACAGGCATGTATGCATATAGACTGTTTTAAGAATGTAGGATCCTATTTAGAAGTAGGCCCTTTGACCAACTATTGACGTTTCTTCACTCCAATGCGATATCTGGATAAAAGCTTGTCTGCCAGAAATAACGGAGATGTCATAAATATAGATCATTACAAAACAGTCAATTCCTTGCTGGGGTCCGTTAAGAGTCAGAGCCTACTCTTTTTTGCGGCTCCACATGTATTGTAAGGTCTATGTTTGGGATCTCATGTTTCAATTCATCCTCAAGATGGTCTGCTAGGCTGTGTGCTTCTTCAACTGTTATGTTGCCTGGGACTGAGAGGTGGAGTTCTGAGTATACCTTGTTTCCTTGTCTCCGGGTTCTGAGGTCATGGAAATCGGCGAAGGGTCTGTGGCGTAAAAGTATCTCTCTTATTTTTTCCTCTTCTTTACATGACTCATCCATGAGGTTACGAGAAGACTTGAAGATCAGTTCAATACCCATCTTGGCTATGAGTGCGGCTACAAGCAGGGCAAGTATCGGGTCTAGGGCGTTCCACCCTGTCTGTTGGGCGAGCAATAGGCCTATCCAAACAGCGCCCGAAGAAGCTACATCTGAAAGAAGATGCTTCGCATCTCCTTCGAGTGCTGCTGAGCTATTTGCCTTTGCGGCCCGCGATAGAAACAATGAGAGTGCGCCGTTTCCTGCTGTGGCAAGCATTGAGACTCC
>JAWBNY010000079.1:0-5958 GCA_038826985.1 Bathyarchaeia archaeon
CCTCTCTTACTTCGGGCCGAACTTGGAAAGATGAAAGTCTAAGTAGGTTGGCTACTGTGCTTGCAATGAATTCTTGCGTAATCATTAAGTTGTAGATGTGAATAAATGAACTTAAACTCTATGTCAGCCAAACTTCAATTAGTTTCGACTAGGTTATATTGCAATTTTGGTAATTATTAATTGAGTCAAAGTGGTCGAGAGACATCGGCTCCTTATGCTTTATAAGCCGACGCTACAAGAGGTTGCAGACAACCTGAGACATGCGTTAGCTCAAAGGAAATGTATTATTATTTTAGGTACCTGTCAGGTAGAATATAAAGGGAGGACACGGAGCTCGCTGACTAGTGGTGAGAGAATTGTACTCATCAAATCAGATGGAGCAGTCCTAGTTCACAGACCGACCGGTCATGAACCTGTTAATTGGCAACCATCTAATTCCATATTTAGAACTTATCTATCTGAAAGTTACTTTACTCTAGATGCGGTACGACGAGAACCACCAGAATCTTTGATGATTAAATTCACAAAGGTTAACGCTCTTACTGCGGCTGTACTCTCTGATGTAGGTGAGTTTACATTACATGTTAGTGAGAGTGAAATGCGTCAAGCAATAATAGCTGAACCAACTTTACTATTGTCCAATTTCAAGCCCATTTCATTTGAGAAAAAAGTTGAACCTGGCTTCATCGATGTTTATGGAGTTGACTCAGAAGGTAGATTAGTGGTTGTGGAGCTCAAACGAGTTAGAGCAAGCAAGTCAGCTGTCCTTCAGCTCTCAAAATATGTAAACTACTTGAGAGCAATGACAAATGGGAATGTGCGTGGGATTCTCGCTGCGCCCGGTCTCCTGCGTGGTGCCCACAAACTGCTGGCTACTTTAGGATTGGAGTTTGTCCAAGTTGACCTTGAACGTTTCGCAAGAATTGCAGCTTCATGCAAAGAAATGAGAATTGTGGATTTCCTTAATTAAGATAGGGGCCAAGCATACCTTTTGTCTTAAATTGTTGCTCGTAAAGCTCTTTTATTCGTGACAGTGTATCTACCTGTGCCGGATCCTTATCATCTCTGATACGGACAATCCTAGCGAACCTTAATGCGAATCCTGACTCATACTGATTGCTTCGCTGTATCTCATTGTACGCAACCTCTACGACTACTCTTGGCTTCACGTAGACCGTGTACGGTGTCTCGTGAATCTTCAACTCTTGGAGCCTTTTAGTCATTGTCGTGAACTCCTCGTCAGTTAGTCCTTTGAAGGTTTTTCCAAGACATACAAACCTGTCTGTTTCGTCAACACGAGCACCAAGGTGATAGTTGCTCAACCAACCTCTTCTTCGTCCGGATCCCCAATCCGCAGCAATTATAACAAGGTCAAGACTCTCAAATGGCTTTATTTTATACCAGTTTCCTCCTCTAACTCCTGCAGTATAGTTGCCGTCCAGACGCTTTGCCATGAGTCCTTCTTGTCCAGCTGCCAATGCCTTCCTTAGAAAAGCCTCCGCTTCCTCAACATTACTGGTTACAATTCTAGGAACAAGAAACTTTTGGTCAACACTTTTTTCGAGTATGCTCCAGCGTGTGGAATATGCCTTGTCTATTAGGAGTTGTCCGTTGCAATAAAGAATGTCAAAGAGATAGAGCTTAAGCGGAATCTCCGCGGAAGTCTCATCAACTTCTTTGATACGTCTAAAACGTCGCATCAAATCTTGGAAGGGTAAAGGTCTGCCTGTTTTATCGACTGCAACAACTTCACCTTCAACTAGTGCTTCATCTAATCTGATCCCTTTGTCAGCCATCGATACTATGTCAGGTACACTCTCGGTCACATCGGTCAGTCTACGGCTGAAGACTCGTATTCTATTACCTTTTTTATGTATCTGCACGCGGGCGCCATCGACCTTCCACTCGAACGCTACCACCCCTCCGTACTCGTCGATAACTTCTTCGAAATTATACGATGTCTTCGCTAGCATTGGCTTCACTGGATGGAAGAGTCTTAGCCCAACTTTTTCCAGACCGTTCCTACCATCAAACAAAGCTATTTCCGCAACTTTTCCAAGATTTCCTAGCAACATGTTTGCTCTTTGGACGAGTTCCAGTTTCACGTTGCAAGCTTCGGCTATTGCCTCAAGAACAACCCCTTCAACAGCCCCTATCCTCATTTCACCCATCAAAAGTCTAGTTAGGTATCGGGCTTCTTCATCGCTTGCGCATCTATACATGTTCGTGAGAAGACTTTCCTTGCGCAATCTGGAGCCAGGACCTGAGGCTGAGGCAATCTTTTCAAAGGTTTTGGCTACGCCAAGGATGGTAAGTGGCTCTTGGATCAATGTAGTCTGTTTTGATCTCTCAACCTTCCATAGAATTGCTCCACCTACTTCTAGCTCACGTTCATCCGATTCGGGAAATGGCTTTCCCAAAATGAAGGACACAGCAGGTTGTACTTCCCTTTTCTCAAGTTTCTTTAGGTATTCTGCTATGAGACGCTTCTTTTCCAACCTCTTTCTTGTCTTTTCAAGGTCGGCACATAGCTTTGCAAGAGATGCAAAACTTGTGCAGGTATACATGCTAGCTCTAGGAAAAGGTCGGGCTTGTTTAAAACATTCTCATCGCGTAACCCTGCTTGGCTTAGAACTAGCAAGCCATAAACTCAAAACATCGCATTCGAGCCTGTTGCCAAAAAAGCTTCATCAAAAGATAGAATAGGAAGTATCTCGATACGAAAAGAACAGCAGATATGCGGGAGTTGCCAAGACTGGTCAAAGATGATTCTGAGTTAGAGGATCATTGAAAGCGCAGGGCTTAGAACCCTGTGGCGAAGGCCTTCGTGGGTTCGAGTCCCACCTCCCGCATCATTTGACAGTAAATATGTGATAATTATTTTGGTATGTTTGCAGAAGTGATTTGCTGATTACCTTAATTCACGAATTATTTCTTTGCTACATTCGCTAGAATATTTAGAACTTCTCGCGGTATCGGCGAAAGTCTTAAAAAGGTGTATCTAATATTTGTTATTGACAAGCTATGTCAAAGAAGAAAAAGACAGCAAAAAAAGCCCCTGCTAAGAAATAGAACATTGAAAAAATCTGGATCGTGGCGTGGGGAAGGAATCAACCTTAAGGATCCATATGGATCCTTTTTTTTGTAGGTGCTGATATCTTCATAATCCGTTTGGAAGTGGATGCCTCTTAGTAACATACTTAAGGGGAGAGCTTGTCTATCGGGGCATAGTCTTACGTAAAGATATCAAATAATGTTTAGAAGGTTTGGGATTTGTCGGATGTTACAGAAGGGAAAGAGGAACTCGACGACATAGATTTGAAGATACTTCATCTTCTGCAAGAGAATGCTTTCGTAAGCTATGAAGAAGTTGGTACCAATGTTGGACTGGCAGAATCGACCATAAGGTATCGAGTGAAGAAATTGCAGGAGTTGGGTGTGATTTTGGGTTTTACATGTGCTATCGATCTAAAAAAACTTGGATACAATTTGATGGTGTTTGCTAATATTGATGTACAATCAGGTAAAGAGAGGCTAGCAACTCAGAAGCTCACTAGAATACCAAACATAGTTGGTTTGTTTGCTGTTTCAGGTAGCTCGGACCTTGTTTCTATAATTGTGGCAAGAAACAATGATGAACTTGCACAAATAGCGGAGGAGATTCGTTCTTTCAAGGAGATTACAAAGATGTCTCTTTCCGTAGTCTTCAGGACATACAAGTGGGAGTGTACAACCAAACTCCCTCTTAAGGGCTGAAGAGACACATAATGGATGTTTTATGGAAACAACTTTAAGGTACTCTATGATGTAAGAGGTTTGGTGTAGGTATGAGAGTTGTCGACCTCAGAAGCGATACGGTCACTATACCGCCAAGAGAGATGTTAGAGACGATACCGGGAACAGCACTCGGTGATGATGTTTATGGCGAGGATCCTACTGTCAACGAGCTTCAATGTCTTGCAGCAGAAATCATGGGAAAAGAATCCGCTTTACTTGTAGCTAGTGGCACAATGGGGCACACGGTAGCCCTTCTAGAACAGACCCGGCGTGGAGACGAGATAATACTTGAATCAGAGTGTCATATCGAGCATCACGAATTGGGGAACTTTGCCTCGCTTGGAGGTCTCACCCCTCGTCTCGTATACAGCAGGTATGGTGCACCAGATCCTAGAGATGTAGAGGCTTTGATAAAGCCCTCGATGATATATGGCGGAGGAACAGCGCTTGTTTGTTTGGAGAATACTCACAACCGTGCTGGGGGCACGGTGATATCGCCAGAACAGATGGCAGCTGTCTATGATGTGGCTAAGAGATATGATGTGAGAGTCCACCTCGATGGGGCCAGAATCTTCAATGCCGCTGTTGCTACCGGGCGCGATGTGAAAGAGTTCACAAGGTATGCCGACACAATGATTTTCTGTCTCTCCAAGGGTCTTGGCGCACCAATTGGTTCACTTGTACTAGGAGACAAAGAGTTCATAGATAAAGCCCGCCGCGTTCGTAGATCGTTGGGTGGTGGCATGCGCAAAGCAGGAATAATCGCTGCTCCAGGCATCTATGCCCTGCACCATATGGTTGAGAGACTTCGTGAGGATCACGAAAACGCGCGGCTTCTTGCAGAAGGAATTCGAGATATTCATTATATTGAACTTGATGTGACTTCGGTTCAGACCAATATGGTAACCTTCAAGATATGTGGCCTTGATGTCACGCATGGTGAATTTATCAAACGCCTATCAGTATTGGGAGTTAAAGCATCTGAAGTTGGTTCCAAGATCCGAATGGTTACTCACTATGGCATCACACGTGAGGATATAGAGTATGCGGTTGATGCGATACATCAAGCTTTATGTAAGAATAATTGAGCAGATGGTAGAAACCCTGTTTTGGCCAACTATCGATGACATTTGCCAAGCCAAAGTGTGGGTTTATTTACTCAGACGACATCTGAGTTATTAGCATCTACGTATCAATTAAGAAAAAGCAATTTAACATAAATATGTTAATTACCATTCCTGTAAATCGGCTTCTGCAACAAGATAAAAAGTTTACCGCCTTCGTATTGCTTCGTAGAACGAAAGTAATTCTAAAAAGTAGGTCATTTTTCATAACATAGTTGCAAAAGCGTTGGTGCAGAATCGAAAGCTGAGGGAGCAACCCGTAGGCGAGTAGATAGTCCTGACGGAGGGACTTCGCCTCCTCTGAACACAGGGTTCATGGGGAGGAAGGGGCTAGTCATGTAGTCATTAAAAATCCGTCAAAAGCATGCCCAAAGGGAGACGGACCCAAACCCGGAAAGGGCGAAAGCTTGGGTGAGGGGAAGTCCAACAGAGGGAGACTGGGGAGTTGGACTCCCTAACGCTTTTGCACCCTTCTTTGTTTCTGTTTATTGAATTATACTTTATGTAGGTGTCAAGTGGCGGTATCCTTTTCTATGTAAAGGTCAAGAAATCGATATCTAGGTGGCTGTACTGGTTCTGTTTACTGTTCGTGACCTAGAGGACAAGATGGGTGGTGTAAACATTCGACTTCGGGCAATTTCCAAGAACGAGCCTAGGATAGTGAAGACTAAGGACGGTAAAGAACACGTTGTAGTCGATGTACGTGCTGCTGACCGAACTGGAGAGGTTGAGCTCAGTCTCTGGGATGAAAGAATAAGGGATGTTGACATAGGGGATGTTATCGACATAGAAAATGCCTATGTAAACAGGTTCAAGGGTCGTCTCCGCCTAAATATAGGTAGGTTTGGCAGACTAGAAAAAGTGGAGGACCCAGGATTCCCTCAAATAGAAGAGTTGACTCTAATATCTAGAGGGAAATACGCGCTAAGAGGTTCTTCCCCACGGAAAGTCCGCAGATAGATTCCAAAAATATGTGCATCTAACTTAAGGGTTCTTTAATGGTCTGTATTGTCTGTATGGTTGGCAATGACTATCAACGAATTCTTGACGGGGTAGA
>JAWBNY010000080.1:0-5929 GCA_038826985.1 Bathyarchaeia archaeon
ACAGTGGAGGAGGTTCTCAAAACAGTAAAGGACGTAGAGGAAGATAGGCCGGACCTTCTCGAGATACGGCTAGACTATCTAAAAGGATACATAGACTTACACAGCATTAGGGCAAGCACAAAGACCCCCCTTATAGCCACAAACAGAGTGCATTCAGAAGGGGGTCTTTTTAAAGGATCCGAGGAAAGACGCTTCAAGACGCTTCAAGAGGCTGCTCAGGTTGGATTTGACTTTGTGGATATCGAGCTCGACACTCCAAGATTAGCTGAACGGGTATCGGAGCTGAGAGAAGCTGGAGCGAAAGTCATCGTTTCAAAACATACAAAAGAGAGACCTCAACAGGTAATGCTTGAGAGAATCTTTCTCCGAGAAAGGAAAGTCAAGCCAGACCTATGTAAGATAGTTACAGGAGCGGAAGTAGTGGAGGACAATATCTCAAGCCTCGTATTTCTCAAGAGGGCCTCTGCTGTCTCGGACATTGTATGTTTCTGCATGGGTTCAATAGGGAGGGCCTCAAGGATTCTCTCTCCTCTATTCGGAGGCGCATTCACATATGCGGCAATAGCAGAAGGCAAAGAAGCGGCTCCGGGACAGCTGACGGTGCAAGAAATGAGGAGAATCTACCGTTTATTGGGTGTAGACTTTGAAGATAACAGGTGAGACGAAGCTTTATGGCTTAATAGGATATCCGGTGAAACATTCTTTAAGCCCAGTGATGCAGAACGCCGCGTTCGAAGCATGCGGACTCAACAGTGTATATATTCCACTCAGAGTCCCGCCATCATCCTTGAAGGATGCTGTAGATGGGCTTAGAGCCATCGATATTGGCGGATTCAACGTTACCATTCCTCACAAGGTCTCTGTGATCAGATGTCTAGATGGGCTCGACCCATCAGCAGCCATGCTCGGAGCCGTGAACACTGTTGTCAACAGGAATGGTAAGTTGATTGGCTACAACACAGATGGTGCTGGAGCATTAGAAGCCCTGCGGAAGGCCAATGTTAACGTTGAGGGCTTGAACGTTGTTATCCTTGGAGCTGGAGGAGCTGCAAGAGCAATCGCATATTCACTTGCCCCAAAAGTGGAGAGAATCATACTCCTTAACCGTACAGGTTCAAAAGCCTCGAAGCTGGCAAGAGAGATTGAAAGAACGCTCGAGGTGGAGGTAAAAGGACTACGGCTTACAGAAGAGAACCTTATCGAAAATATTTCCTCTGCTGACCTGCTTGTGAACGCCACATCGGTCGGGATGTATCCTAAGGTGGGGGAGTCGCTTGTTGACAGGAACTTTCTGCGTTCAGACATGGTTGTCTTTGATGTGGTCTACAACCCTGCAGAGACCCAGCTAATTCATGACTCCAAAGCTATAGGCGCTAAAACAGTTAGCGGACTTGCAATGCTTGTGTATCAAGGGGCATTGGCCTTTGAACTTTGGACAAAGAAAAAAGCACCCATCGAGGCCATGTTTAAGGCTGTTGAAACCCAGTCGAGGTTATGATGTATGGCGGGATATGGAGAGGCTATAAGCCACGGCGCAGCTACTATAGTCAACGCCATAGCTACAGGTTTAGGAGGCGCCCTTGGCGTAGACTTATGGACAATAGCCAGAGTAAGGTTAACATCTAAGCCCTATGTCATAAAAGGTAGGATACTGTCTGAGCCTTCCGAAAGTACAAGCCTCATAGAGAAGAGTGTTCTCAACGTCCTACGTTACTTCGGTGCTGAGACAAGATTCGGTGCAGATGTTGAGACAGATTCCAACATTCCTATCGCAAGAGGGTTGAAAAGCAGTAGTACAGCTGCAAACGCCATAGTCTTGGCCACGGCAGCGGCACTAGGAAGACCTCTCTCAGACGATGAGGCAATCAACCTCGGTGTAGATGCGGCGATAGCTGCAAGGACCACAGTTACCGGAGCCTTCGACGATGCATCAGCATCCTTCTTGGGCGGTGTAGTCATGACAGATAACGCGGAGAGGAAAATTCTTCAAAGGTTTACTGTTAAAGAGGATGTAGAAGTACTCTTCTTCATACCCAACCAGAAAGCGTATACTTATTTCTCTGATGTGGCCAGAATGAAGACGATAGCGCCTCAAATTAGGGTTGCCTTTAGGGAGGCATTATCCGGAAATTACTGGGTTGCGTTGACACTAAATGGACTCCTCTACTCCGCAGCTCTCGGCTATGACCCTAGACCAGCTATCGATGCTCTTCAAGCAGGTGCTATTGCATCAGGTCTAAGTGGGAAGGGGCCGGCCATAACAGCAGTTGTGCCTTCATCAAGAGTAAATGAGGTCCGCCATGCATGGGCAGCGCTTGAGGGAAAGGTCATACAAGCAAGAGTGAATCATGAAAAAGCGAGGGTGACCATTCAAGAGCCATGATGGCGATTGTAAGACATACATGTAAGCTGGAAGGCTGCATCTCCGCGCCGCCTTCAAAGAGTTATACACATCGTTCGTTGATAGCAGCAATGCTCGCCAAAGAGACAATACATATACGGTCACCGCTACTTTGCGAAGATACTGAGGCAACGATTAGAGCCTGTAAGTCTCTTGGGGCATACTTCGCCGCTAGAGAGGACTCGCTGGTAGTTAGAGGACCACTGAAGCTCAAGGCGCCAGATGTACCCATCGATTGTGGAGAATCAGGGTCAACGATGAGGTTTATGATCCCTATTGCCGCACTTGCTGAGGGAACAAGCACACTTACAGGAGCCCCCAGTCTACTAAGGAGGCCGGTTGGTCCTCTAGTCGACGCCCTCAGAGACTTAGGCGTACACTGTATATCGAGAAATGGATACCCGCCTGTAGTTGTTAACGGAAGGCTAGTGGGCGGAAGAACATCCATCGTTGGCGACGTGAGTTCGCAGTTTATCACAGGTCTACTTCTGGCTTGCCCTCTTGCTGAAGAAGACACAGAGCTGAACATATCAACACCACTCGAGTCAAAACCTTATGTCAGATTAACGCTTAACATCCTGAGGAGACACGGGATTGTAGTCAACGCTTCGGCTGACCTGCAAAGGTTTCATATTCCAGGTCAGCAGACCTACTCGGTAACAGAGCATAAAGTACCTGGTGACTATTCAAGCGCTGCGTTCATGATGGCCGCTGCCTCAATGATAGGTTCAACCATAACCATAAGGAGTCTAGACCAAGAGCCAGACCAGCCTGATAGCGAGATTATCAGTATCCTCAAGAGTATGGGCGCAAAAGTGCAGGTAAAAGCCGGTTCTGTTGAAGTTGAAGGTGGAAACCTAAAAGCCGCAGATGTTGACTGCAGAGATACACCTGACCTTGTCCCGGTAGTAGCGGCGCTTGGATGCAAAGCCTCTGGTTCAACTCGTATCACCGGAGTAGAAAGATTAAGGTTTAAGGAGTCAGATAGACTTGCTTCGATAACAGAGCTTAGGAAGTTCGGAGTAGAGCTCGAAGAGGCGCATGGAAATCTTACCGTGAAAGCCCCTCCTGTATTGAAAGGGGCGGAAGTTAACTCTCACAACGATCACAGGATCGCGATGGCATGTACGATTGTGGGTCTTAGCGCTGAAAACGAGACACGGATCAAGGGAGCTGAATCTGTCGCGAAGTCCTACCCCAAGTTCTTCGAGGATCTCATAAGATTAGGAGGGAATATAGATCTCAGGTAACTCAGTAGGTAAACGTTTCGTGGTAACCTGCTTCGGGGAGAGCCATGGATTCTGCGTGGGCATAGTTGTTGATGGGTGCCCGCCAGGACTTAAGTTGAGTGAGGAGATTATTCAAGAGGAGCTTGAAAAGAGAAGACCTCTGTCAAAAGAAGTTTCTACGAGTAGGAGCGAGGCTGATAGAGTTCAGCTAATATCCGGAGTCTTCAACGGTTACACTACTGGTGCGCCTATTACAATGCTAGTTAGAAACATAGACGTAGATTCATCATGGTATGATGAGAACCGTTGGAGGCCAAGACCTGGACATGCAGATTACCCAGCCTTGATTAAGTACAGAGGATACAATGACTACCGGGGAGGTGGACACTTCTCTGGGAGACTCACAGCAGCGATAGTAATGGCCGGGGCTGTGGCAAAATGCTACTTAGACTCTAAGGGAATCGAAGTACTTGCGTACACAAAAGAAATTGCAGGAATAAGGGTTGATGCGTTGCCAACATTTGATGAAATCCGGAAGTATAGATACGGAAATACCATGCGTTGCCCCGACGCCGAAGTAGCAGCTCGCATGGAAGAAGCTGTTGCTTCAGCCAGAGTAGAAGGAGATAGTGTTGGAGGCATAGTCGAATGTATCGCTATCAACGTCCCTGTAGGAGTAGGAGACCCTATCTTTGATGCCTTAGATGCTGACTTAGCGAAGATGCTGCTAGCGATCCCTGCTGTTAAGGGTGTAGAGTTCGGCGCAGGATTCGGTGCAGCTCGACTGAGAGGTTCTGAAAACAATGATGCATATCGGATCGTGGATGGTAAGATCATCGCTGAAACAAACAACGCCGGCGGAATATTGGGAGGGCTCTCAACAGGGATGCCCATCGTTATACGTGTAGCTTTCAAGCCGACGCCTTCTATTGGGAAGAAGCAGAGGACCGTGGACCTGAAGAAGATGGAGGAGCTTGAGTTCCAAGTTCAAGGAAAACATGATGCATGTATTGTGCCCCGCGCGGTACCTGTTGTTGAGGCAGCAGTTTCTATTGTCTTGACCGACCATATGCTTAGATGCGGGTTTTAAAAGGAGTGCGGTAGATGGAGGAGCTTAGAGCGAGAATAGCCGAGGTTGACCAGAGGATAGTCGAGCTTGTTGGAGAGAGGATGCGACTGGCCGAGCAGATAGGTAAGCTCAAACAGCGCATGGGAGTAGATGTCGTCAATGTTGAGACCGAGGCTGCAGTGGTCTCGAGAATAGTATCTTTAGGCGATTCCATGTGTCTTGAGCGTTCTTTCACGAATCGATTGGCTGCTCTTCTCATTGAGGAAGCAGTTTGGGTACAAGACCCTTCAATAAGGACCCACCCATTTTATCAGCTCTCCCTGCTCCCAGAGACTTGTGAAAAGCAGGTGAGGGAAAGTATTCGACTTGACCTCGAAGAAGCAACCTTTCCTCAGCTTGAAGAAACCGAAAGAAAACTCCATGAGGCTACTATGAAAGGCCCCGAAGTTGATACTCCACCTATAGATGTTGAAACAATCAAAGAAGCGGTGCGAAACTGGCTGAACCAGGAATATGGTTTGGACCTTGATTCAGAACAGATTCTCCTAACACCCAACAGAAGAGCTGCTGCGTTCGCCGCTATCGTTGCCATCGTCCCCCAGGGAGGAAGAGCAGTCATTCCAACTCCTAGCCCACCGTTATACGGAGGCACCGTTCAGCTTGTAGGCGGGAGAGTATACACTCTTCATACACGTATCGAGGAAGAATGGGGGATAAACCTAGAGAAGCTTGGAAACCTTCTTCGTATCAACCCCGAGGTCATAATTCTAAGCGTCCCTAACAACCCAACAGGGAAGGTCTACTCAAAGGAGACTCTGCAGGAAGTGTTTACGATGGTTAAGAGAACAGGCACATTCCTAATCGCAGATGAAACATATTCAACAAATCTCACGAAGCCTTTGACAAGTCTACTAAAGACGGGCAATCCCAACTCCGTCTATCTCGGAACATTTCCTCCATACCCCACATCGTGGAGCCACAGCATCGGTTATGCTGTCTCTGACAGGGACACGGTGAGGAGGATGGAGCAGATAATGCTTCTTTCGGGAAACAGGCTTTCAAACTTTCACTGGCCACTTCTAAAAGCTTTCCAAATAGATCCTTCGTTATGGCAAGAATATGAGAGAGAACTGCAGATGCGAGTAACGCTTGCAGCCGAGAAGTTGAAGCAACTGCCTGTGAGCTACGTTCTCCCTGACAGCGGGTTACATTTCTTCATAAAGATAATGG
>JAWBNY010000081.1:0-5895 GCA_038826985.1 Bathyarchaeia archaeon
AAAAAACATCCTTCAGAAAGAACGATGGCGTTGACACTTCCGGACTCATCTAGCTTCGTAGTGAAGAATCCCCAGCCTTCCGAGTTCAGTTTCTGAACTCCAAGTATGCATCTTGCCGCAGCGTCCATATCTTTAGGCAATGTGGAGGCCATACCACGCCCAATTCCAATACCTATGTACTGCAGGATAAGTCCCATTCCAGTGCCAAAAATCCTCTTCAACGTAGTCATCATACCAAAAAGTTCAACCATTTCAACCGTTATATGGCCAGGTTCAACCTCCTTTTGGGGCAAGGTGGCAACATTTGTGGCTCTCATAAGCACATCATAGTCTATTATAGCCGTATACCTCTTCACAATACCTGCTTCTTCCATCAGCTTCATCCTACGGGCAACAGTCCGGTCTGAGACACCAAGCTTCTCAGCCAATGACTTGGCATCGACACGAGCATTCTGCTTCAACTCCTCTAGGATCCGTAGGTCAACCAGGTCAAGATTTGATGACATTATTCGACACACAGATGCGTTATACGTAATCCCAATTTCATCATATATCTCTTCCTGTTACTTTCTGAACATCCGGAGGCAGGCATCAATATGCTCTACAATATCATGGTAGTTAAATCGATGGAAAATTATTCTTAAGGCCAAATAACATACTTAATTGGTGAACTATTAACTTAAAAAGCGAATTAATTTCAAATAAAGTAAAAAAAATGAGAAATAGTCAAATTCTACAGAAAACCTATACATAAACTTATAATATAGCCGAAGCCAATAATAGAATTGTGAAGAAATTGAACAGTTGCGGACGCTCAATTACGGTTATACTATTGTTAACCCTGTTGCTGCCCTGCGGCACAGGGATAGCTTATGCAGCAACTCCCTCAGGAACTCCTAAAGGGTGGACAGGAACTCAAATAGTGACGGAACCGGGCAATCCTTCTGATTTCGGATCCAACAGCACGCACATATGGGTAACAATAATTGGGATAGAGATGTCGGTGATAAGAGGCTACGACTTCGGCGATATAGAGGTATGCAGGGAGATAATAACCAAACAGACAATCATAATACCCCTTGTAGACTTGATTAGTAAATCCATAATAAATATCTACGACTACCCTCACATAGGAAGCTTCAAATGGTATGACCTAAACGGTAATGAAGTCGGGCAGGGAACATTTGAGAAGGGCAGCGGCCCACCCTTTGGAGGCAGTCTATCAGCCACCCTGAATGATGGTACTGCAGTAACCGGAATATACAGAGTTTCACAATGGATGGATATTGAAATTCAAATTTCCAATTACGGACTTACTAGAGTTATCAGGGTGCCGGTAATGCTGAATCATGCAGGCGTGTATGTTAAACAAAGCTCATAACTGCATCTTAGGTTTTTGCCAAAACATATAACACTTCACAGTGCATTATGCGGTTCAATAAACCAGCCGCAACCGAGTATCCATATGTTGTAAAGGTTTTTAAATCCGCTTCGACGTGTGTGAACCCATGGACTTAGGATCTATATTCAACGACGCATTTGATTATACAAAAAAGTTGTTTACAGACATTGGAAGGCTAGTCATACTCGTCGTTCTGGATATCATACCCATCGTAAATCTTGTCGTAGTAGGATACGCCTCAAAGGTAGCGAAGGAGTCACCTGCATCGAAGGAGCCGCCACTATTGACCGACTACTTGGGGCTTTGGATACAGGGCCTGAAAGTGACCATAGTCGCAGTTATCTGGATGATAGCCCCCATCATCCTAATCATAGGAGGCTTCGGACTTGGAGCGATGGGGTTTCAAAAACCGTTTTTCGCAGCCGGAATGCTTATAGGCGTTTTGGGAATACTCCTCGCCTTCATAATCGCAATAATACTCTCTATGGCAATTGTCCACATGGTCAAACATGAAAGCATCGGCAAAGCCTTCGCTGCTGGAGAGGTTTTCCAGATTATCGGACGTATCGGCTGGGGTAAGTACATCCTCTGGCTCCTAGTCATATTCATAGGGATACTCGTACTATCGGCAATAGGAAGTATCCCTATGGTAGGATGGTTAATTTCCCTAATTGTAGGACCCCCGTTCGCGGTGCTGGTAGCAAGGTCTGCTGGAACGATCTATCAAGAGGGGGCGTCCGGAGCCGTAACAGGTGTGGCTGAGGTAAGATACTGCACAAAATGTGGAACACGTCTAACTGCAGACGCGGTCTTCTGCCCCAACTGTGGACAGAAGGTTTGATAAGAGGCACTTTCATTCAAGGCAAGTTAGGGGTAGAGTATTAGCGGGCCCGGAGGGAATTGAACCCTCGACCCTCGGATTAAGAGTCCGCTGCTCTGCCTGACTGAGCTACGGGCCCGACCAGTTCATGGGTGAACAATTCTCGTTCTTAAGTTTATTTCCTAACTTCTAGAGTTGGAGAACAGATACGCTTGCCTCACACATCATGCATCCATGTAAGAAGGCAGTTAGGGGAGAAGGCAATTCGAACACTTACAAGCCTTGGCCTCCTAGATAGAGGACTCAGGATCCACCGCAACAGTCAACTGGTCATTCCCCTACTTAGAAAGCCAGATCAGGAAGAGAGTCAAATACTCAGAGAAACCCTTGGAGACTTCTTGCTGACAGATGGAGACTTCGAAACCATAGAGTATAGGCCAAGGACATTGAAAGAGGTTCTTGCAAAGATCATACCCGAGGCTTCACTATCATCCATACCAAAGTCGCTAGACATCATTGGGCATATAGCAATTACCGAGATCCCACCTCATCTAGAATATGCCAAATCAGAGATTGGTAAAGCAGTTCTGAGCATCCATAGGAATGTAAGAACAGTTCTGGCAAAGTCTGGACCAGTAGAAGGGGAGCTCAGGCTTAGAAAGTATGAGCTAATAGCCGGGGAGGCATGTACTGAGACAACTCACAGAGAGTACGGCTGCGTGTATTTACTCGACCCCACCAAGGTTTACTTTAGCCCACGTCTATGTACTGAGCGAATGAGGGTTGCACATAAAGTATCTGCTGGAGAACTCGTCCTCGACATGTTTGCAGGAGTAGGTCCATTCAGCATACTCATCGCCAGAATTCAGCCAAAAGCGAAGGTATATGCGATAGAACTCAACCCAGTTGCTGCTGCGTATCTTACAAAGAATATCACACTCAACCATTTGGATAACCGCGTATTCCCAATAGTTGGAGACGCAAGACAGGTCGTTGAAAGTGGAAACCTACCTAAGATGGATAGAATAATCATGAACCTTCCCGAGAAGGCTTTGGAATTCCTTCCATCTGCCTGTAAAGTCATCGGAAAGTGTGGAGTCATACACTACTACACTTTCAAAGGTGGAGCAGAAGCATTGAAAGAAGCGGTGGTAGAGGCTATCTCAGCGCTCAAAGTGCAAGGCAAAAATGCGACAGTCGAGACAGCGCGGATAGTAAGGGAAACCGCCCCTAGAGAGTGGCAAATAGTGGTAGACCTCCAAGTTGCCTAGACCTCGACGACAAGCTCGACTTCAACAACTTTGAGACGGTCTTGGAGAGCCTCAACAAATTCTCTAGGAAAGTCCGCCGCCGCCTTATCCGCCCTAATCAGCAACGTGCGACAACAGGTAAAGTCACTCTTTCTACCAACCATATCGGTCGGATGGAGAAAAGAAAGCCTACGGCTGCCATACCCAGAAACCACTACCTCGTATCCAGCCACTCTTAGAGAGGCTGTTATTCTTGATTCGTCCTTCCTCGCCAAGATCTTAAAAGCCTCACCAAGCTCCGATGCGCCTTTCTCAGCACCAACAGCAACGATACAGTCACCCCTCTTTGTCAGATGCCTCTCCTTCGTTAACTCAAACGTCGTCTTATTCCTAGCAGTTATATTCGGATGGCCGTAAGCCCGGAAACGTTCAATAACCCGCATAAAGTGCCCACTTATCCAAAGCGAGCCATCTTCATAAACCTTCGGTAGGAGCCTAAAATGAAGAGCAGTCTCCTTCAGACGCTGATTAAGCTAGCCGAACTAGGCGCAAGGGAGAAGAAGATCAAGATTTCAACTTCAAGCCTCGCATCCATATTATGCCTCTCACAGCAGTCAGTTTCAAGACACCTGATCGAGCTGGAAAGGCAAGGCTTCGTGAGACGCCACGCATCTGTAAACGGCATAGAGCTAACAATCACACCAAAAGGTGTTAGTGAGCTTCAAGAAGTATACCTAAGGCTGAAGGCTGCCATGGAGGGAAGACCGAGAGTACTCACGCTCAAGGGAAAGGTCTTTAAAGGTCTCGGCGAAGGCGCCTACTATGTTAACCAACCCCGCTATAAGAAACAGTTTGAGCAGACACTTGGGTTCACTCCATATCCTGGAACCCTGAATATCCGCCTTCCACCAGAAGAGGTGCCGAAAAGGAAGGAGCTGGAAACCTACCCGGGGAAGCCTATCAAAGGCTTCGACTGCCGGAACCGCTCATTCGGTGACGTTACCTGTTACCCTGCCAAAATAGATGGGATCAACTGTGCAGTAATCATCGTACATCGAACTCATTATGATGAGTCGGTTGTGGAGGTAATCGCTCCCACACATATCCGAACCGCCCTGGGCTTAGAGGAGGGGAGCGAAGTCAAAATAACAGTTAGATTCGAGTAGTCAAGAATCTAACCAAACCACTTCTCCAGCCTCATCCGGCCACTATTCTTCTTAAGTCCCTCCATCATTTTATCAAGCGCCTTGCGAACACGCTCCTCTGAGAAGTCACGTTCCTTACATAGAAAGGCTACAACACCCTCAACATCCGGTTCGCGCCACTCAAGTGAGAAACTATCAGTTACCTCTGGGTTCAGAAACATATCTACAAGCTCCTCCGGGTCGACAGGAAAGCATCCTCCATCCTTCAGATGCGCACGTATCTCCTCAAGAGAGGAATACTTTTTCACAAGACTAAGAGCAGTCTTGGGCCCGATGCCAGGCACACCCTCAGGGTTATAGTCCGTACCAATCAATATGCCCAAGATGATAAGTTGCCGCCTATCTAATCCAAGTTCTTGAAGGACATGTCTCAACTCGACAACTTCAGGCTCAACTTCAACGTAGACATTTTTTCTAGGAAGCTTCCGCCTCCCAGTGATGGCTATGTTTCGCACAAGCACAGGAGCACCAAACAATATGGCATCGTAGTCTTGGCTGCCGGCTGCCCAGACAACGCCTTTGCTTGACATATATGCAGCCTGCGCCTCACCCTCAGACGGGGCTTGGATCCAAGGAATCCCCATAAGGTTGAGCAGACGCTCCGCGTCACTTAACATGTAGTCAGTCAAACGAGAAGATGCCTGTGCATAAATTCGGGCCTCCTCTATTCTCCCCTCACTAAGAGCCTTAGCATACTTAGCACTAGCCTCCCGTCTCACCTCCTCTCTTCTCTGGATCTCAGCTCTCTTGAGTTTAGGTGGTTCACCGTCGAAAACAAAGGCTGGGAAAACCGCTGACTCTATCAAACTGGAGGTACGGTATAGTAATCCACTCAGATGGCTAGTTACTTTACCTGACTTATCCATCAAAGGTCTGCCGTCCACACCTCTGATGATAGAAAGAAACTGATAGAGGGTGTTGAAACCATCAACAGCAATCGTTCGCCCAGAAAGGTCTTGAAGCCTGACCCTCCGTCTTGTAACTAGGTCGCGGAGGTCGACACCCATGTACAGCCTCCCCTCAAGAGTTGCCTTTTGCCAGCTCAACCCGTCGTTTCGACTTAGTAAGCCCTGAGACGCGAAGTATCCCCTAAACCTCCAGCTTCATAAGGGCTTTGTTCAGGTCAGACATGCTCAGGTCACCATACACTTCAAGTAGAGCCTTATGAAGCTCCACATCCATCATCAGCCCTTGCTTCTTATTCAGTAATTCAACGAT
>JAWBNY010000082.1:0-5861 GCA_038826985.1 Bathyarchaeia archaeon
ATCGATTAGCTGACGCTTGGTATGAGAATCACAGGTCTTAAGATATACCACCTTGGTACTCAAAGCGCTCAGCAATGGTCCTACCCTATAGTTAAGGTGGAGACCGATGAAGGGATCTATGGGTTAGGCGAGTGCCGCGGGGTAGGCATAGGTGTGATAGGCGCCTTTGAGCAGGTGAAGCCTGCTCTTATTGGCCAAGACCCTTCAAACACCGAAAAGATTAGACGTAGCCTTCTCAGAACTAGCCGTGTGGGCTGGAATGCCGGTCCAGTGATGACTTCAGCGATAAGCGCGATAGACATCGCGCTATGGGACATCAAAGGCAAGATGTTAAAAACACCTCTCTACAACATTCTTGGCGGAAAAGTCCGCGATAGGATTAGGGTTTACTCCAATGGCTGGTTCGAAGGTTGCAAAACACCACAGGATTTTAGCAAGGCAGCAGAGAAGGCTGTCAGCGATGGCTTTACCGCGCTTAAACTTTACCCAGTCAGCTACGGATGGGACAGCGACGCTTTAGATATTCAGAAGATTGAAGATATTGTAAAGGCTGTCAGGGATGCCGTAGGCCCCTGCGTGGACCTTATGGTAGACGGAGGCAAGTTGGATGTGACCCATGCGATACGTGTTGGTCGGAGACTTGAGAGATATGACCTATTCTGGTTAGAGGAGCCCATACCTCCAGGAAACCCAGATGCAATGGCATACGTTGCTCGGAACGTGAACATTCCTATAGCCGGCGGCGAAAACCTTTGGACAAAAGAGGAGTTCAAAGACCACTTTGAGAAGGAGGCTTTCGCATGGGTTCAACCCGACGTAGGCAACGTCGGTGGAATACTCGAGACGTTGAGGATTGCTGCAATGGCTGACTCATATTTCCTACCTATCGCGCCTCACAACCCTAATGGTCCTGTGCTCAGCTCTGCTACGGCACATCTTGGCGTCGCAATCCCCAACTTTCGCATATTGGAGTTCTGTACCTATCGTGAGACGCATCGTGATCCAAGCTGGCTTTGGGAGGTAGTGGACTACAGCTACGAGAAGCAATATATGGAGCAAAAAGATGGCTACATTGAAGTATCAAACAGACCTGGACTCGGCTTGGAGCTAAAAGAAGACATTGCTGAGAAGCATGTCAATATAAGAGAGATCAAAGTCTAGATGTGCCACCTATTTCCAATCCTTATTCAGGATAGTGGGCAGAAATATCGTTAACCTCTCAGTGTTCGTAATCAGATGCAGGAGGTTACCTCGTCCTATGCTTAACTTCCACCGGTGCCCCACCAAGACTAAGGGACTCGTAGCCTGCCAAGACTACGGAGAGACTCTCCCACTCCTCTTCTCCTGAAGGTATCGGTTCTGCATGCATCTTGACACATTCTATGAAGTGTCTAATCTCCTCCAAAAACGTGTCTTTCTCAGCCACCCTTCTCCGTATGCATAAATCCTCCTCATCCTTCCTGCCAGTGTAGATCTCCAGTTCATGGCCCTGAACAAAGACAGTCCCTGATGACCCATTGATAACCGTTGGACATCCGTTTGGCGCTAATGGTCTAAACGTTTTGGTTGAGAAGCTTTCAGTAACAACACCAACCGCGCCGTTCATGAATTTGAGAAGTGCCGCTACAGTATCGTCACCTTCCATGGCTGGGAACACACTCTTTGCCTGGTAAAGAGACACCGCCTTAACGTCTCCGAGGATCATCCTTAACGCATCAACATCATGGATCCCACCTGACATCCAAATTCCTCCTCCCGCCTTAGCTCTGTCAAGGAACCAAGGCCTGTCGGTTAGATACCTATGCATCTCGTGGTCCCTGAATATTCGAGCCAGGAACACCTCGCCAAGGATATTCTGCACAACCAGTTTCCTAAGTTCAATATTGATCGGGTGGAACCTCACCGGCTCCGCGATCATTAATGTGACTGCAGCCTTCTTAGCTGCCTCAATCATGGTATCCGCCTCATCCAAGGTGTTAGCCATAGGCTTCTCGCAGAGCACGTGCTTACCCGCCTCCGCTGCGTCTACTGTAACTCTACAGTGAAGATAGTGTGGGAGACAGACACTAACCGCCTCAACCTCTGGGTCCCTGAGAAGAGCCTTGTAGTCCACATACTGTTTCTCGATACCCCATTTTTTGGCTTGATGCCGCAGCTTCGCTGTATCAATGTCAGCCAGAGCCACTACCCTAGCATCCTTAATCTGTAAGTAAGCTCTCACATGTTGCTCTCCAGCCCAGCCACAGCCTATGACCCCTATACCCAACCTATTTTCCAAAGGTGGCACCTTAACAATTTGTGGGGCCGCTGTGGGGAATCTCCGACAACAGTCTTTTGAGCCCCACCTCCTGGCTCCACAGGCCAGTACGCTACCAGGCTACGTTACAGCGGCCACGGAAAAGACAGAAAAAGCATGAATCTTATAATATTTCTTGTCGACGCTACTAACAAGAGGCGGTTTGCCGTTGAGGCTCAAAAACCTGAAACGTTAACCAATAATTAAAAACAAGAAAACAGTATTCAGCTCCAGCAAGTCGCTTTCGATCCTAATGTTGTCGGTAACCGTATTGAACAGTTTAAAGCGTTGAGAAGAGTATACGCATGAATCAACATAAAATAACCTTCAATCCAGCAATAACTCCCACAGTTTATGCGGATCCTGTTGCCTCTAAAGGGCATTAGCTAGTACCACGACTCGGTCGATGCGGTAGAAGAATTAAGGAAGAAATTGTTGACAGTCCTTAATGTATTTTATCTCTCCAAGAACATATAATAATCTAATAACCTCATATCCCATTAAATTTCTCTCTGCCCCGCTATGAACAAGCCATTTTAAAGGGCCACGACAATGCTTCTTATAGACTATGCCTACCAGTTCAAGCATGAACTGCTTCGAATTCAAGGCTGGTCGACTCGTTATTTTCCAGGCTTACGTTGGATACGTCAACCGTAGTCTTACTCCCGCAAAAAGAGGGGGAATACGGTTTCATCTCGACTGTCTTCTGATGTAAAGAGGCTGAACAGCCGGGTTCACGCTCTACTCTAAAGGCAATCCTTCATCCCGAAGATACTTCACTACGGACTTCCTGCACCGCAAAAACTTTTCCGTTGGACGCTGTTTTATGTAGTCATAGCACTCAAGTTCAGAAGCAAGGAATGTTTTAGGATTATAGTAGAGCAGTTGACGGCGGTCTCTATTCACGACCCTAGTCTTACCTACAAGAGTCTTCTTTCTGACCCTACAAGTTAACTCATAAAGGTCGGGAAGCCCTAAACCTGATTTTACTGTTGCATCAGATACATCGACTCCCCAACTTACAGTTGTTGGGGGCGGAGTTTCACCCAGATGGATGTTATGACCCATAACGGTACTACGAATACAAGCCAAGGCAGTCTCTATGAGATGCTCTTCTGAGCATAAGTCCTCTCCTCCAAACTGAGGCCATCCTCCCCCATAGGTAATTATATTGGTGTTACGACGGATAGAAAGCTGAACAATCATGCTCTTGGAGACCGCCTCCTCCTCTTCCTCTGTAACTACAATTTTACGTCCCTCTAGAGACCGTGTGCTAATTTCTGTGCTAACGCCACCAGAGTACTGAATCTGATCTCTATAAACAAGCCATGCCGCTAGGTTGCGAGCTACCGACTCTATCATCGCCCCGTAAATGTCGCCGCAGAAGCCACCTACCAGCCCACCTGCACCGCCATTAACACGGTAGCAGCCATGAGCCTCGTAAACTATAGCAGCAGCAATGAGGTCACTCTCAACCTTCAAATCGGGAAGAACAGAGAGAAGGACGCCGTCGCCTCTTCTTAGACCCCTTTCAGGGTCTATTGGGGCAATTAACGCTGCCGCAGATGTTAATATGGGGTAGTAGCAGATTGCCAGCCCAGGCTTGCCTGCGAGCCTTATACCTTCCCTAACTCTTTCAACCGCTCTAAGAGATGCGTAAACTACTTTGGGGGTTCCATGGACTTCCCTTCCATCAATATTGACAAAGTTAAAGCCCTCGATACTTCCAACTCTCGGTATGCGTGTTAACTCCCTTACAACTAAAGGCAAAGGAAGTATTTCTTCAGACCATGCGCTGTGCCCACCGGTGTTTACATGCACGGGATGGCGATCTCCGATAGCTCTCTTCTGAACGATACAGGAATCTTTACCCTCTCCTATCTGAAGCCTGCTAGGGGTCTGCCTAGCAGCTTCCCTAATCTCATCTTCCGTGAACTGTATAACCCGACTGGTTGAAATACAGTAAACACCCATTTCCGATAGGAAATCTACTGCTGCATCGAAGAGGGCATCTAGGTATGCTTCGTCAACTTCGTAGAATTTCTCAGGTATTGCCCTTCTAAGGTTATGACGCTTTGTAAGCTCTTGCATCTTCCTGAATAAACCCATATTCCATTCCATTTCACCCATTTTTTGACCGTTCTGCGCGCGTTCAGCTACGTCGAGAAGGCTGATCATCTGTCACTCACAGATTGACCTATTGTGTAATGCACTCTTAAGCCTAGCGTATGGGAGCTTAAATATCGGGCAAGGAATCGATAGTGTTATCAATCCAACGTTGTTTAACACTATATGTTTTAATCCAATAGCAAAACAGCGCAAGCAGACAAGTTATGATTGTGACTTCTTTATTAAGTAACCTTTTTGTGGAGATGAAATTAAAAAAAGGGTAGTTAACCTTCCTGATAGATTTAGATTGCTCAGCAACATGTATGTTGAACATATGACTTCTTTAAATATCGGTAAAGAGGGAAACGATTCATCCGGCAGGCATTCAAATGCAATCCATTTACAAATGTACCAGCACCTAAAGCCACGAAGTCGTAGACTAAAGCCTTCTTCGATAGAGGCACCGGTTACGACCGCACTGTAGGTAGACCTCGAGTCCAAAAGTCAATTCATACTAGATACAAGGCAAGGACGACCCTATCAGTGTCATCAGATAGCAGAGGCCTACTAACAGATGTGTAGGTTATACATAAAAAGATTTGATAGAAACGGATGTGAGACAATTGATTTTGCTTCTCTCATAAATGATAAAGGCTTCAAATCTATTCTATGACCCCATTTCTTGATGTCGTTCACTGAGCCAGATTCTCTGGCTAAATTGAGCATGACCTGTTATAGATAATCTGCACGTTGTATCTTTATATCCAATAAGGTATAACTTGCATCTTCAGGTGAAATTGATGTCATATAGCAAAGTTAAGATATGGATCGCAAGAGACTATATGAGGTGTACAGGATGTCGAAGATGTGAAATCGCCTGTAGTCTTCGACATGAAAACAGGATCTGGCCTGAGGCGTCTCGAGTGAGGGTGTTCATGCTTGTCCCAGGAGTGGAGATTCCTCATCTATGCACACAGTGCACTGACTATCCATGTGTGAATTCATGCCCTTTCAAGGCATTATCTATAAACGAAGAGACCTCAGCTGTTGAGGTTGACAAGGAAAGATGTAACGCCTGTGGGGCCTGTATCCAATCATGCCCGGGAAAAATACCACATCTTCACCCAAAGGAGAATTACATACTTATCTGCGACCTATGTAAAGGAAAGCCAGAATGCGCGAGAGTATGTACAGAGGCGGGATACGGGGCCCTACGCGTCGTAAAAGAGAGACCAAGTATCTCCCATAACCTCTTTGCAAAGAAACCTGAAGAGGTTACAGTGAATCTAGCGGAGAACCTCTTTGGTGAAAAAGCCAAGGAGTTGATCTAGAGATGGCGGGAGGCTACGCAGGCAAGCTAGTTGAGATAGACCTTACAAAAGACAAGGTCAGTCAAATAAAGGTCGGAGAAGACATACTTAGACAGTATGTCGGCGGTAGAGGACTAGGGGCCAGA
>JAWBNY010000083.1:0-5836 GCA_038826985.1 Bathyarchaeia archaeon
GAAGGAGTAGTCTTCGACCCACTTCACAAGTCTACCAAGATTGAGGCCTCCAGGTCCTTGAAGGATTCTGCTAACATACTCATCCCGTATATGTAAGCTGAGGCAGAAGCTATGAATCTCCTCTAAGGTGAGGCCCTTGGTGTTGCCACCTCGAATCGGGATATGTACAAACTCCGCCTTTGCGCCTCTGGGATTGGTAAGCGACCCTATGATGTAGCTGCTTACCTCGTTTGCGAGGCCAAGAGGCCTGCCTACCCATTTCTCATGGTTCAAGTACCTCTCCGAGCACTCGCCAAATCTCTTGATAAGGGCTCTCATACCTCCTGCCGTTGTTGCGCCTATGCCTTCTCTTTTGACTGTTTGCTCGATAAGTCTACGCATTGCTGCTCCACCTTTCCTAGGGGGGTAGCCTATCTCTAAGTCGCTTATGAGCTGGTTTTGATAACACTTAACAAGATAGTCTAGGATGGATGCTGTGACTGTTGCCTCAACACCCATGGTGTTCTCCTTCTCAACGAGCTTTACCAGCTCATCCCAGTTCTCAGGTTCTCCGGGGCCGTTGTGTCCAACGAGTGCTCCAATATGGCTTACCCTATATCTCAGCCCCCTGTATGGGCCATCCTTCAAGTGAAGAATGTGCTTGCATGCGAGAGGGCAGCTTACGCATGCATAGGGTTTCTCAACAACACGTGAAACAAATTCATCAGGTGAGAATCCTAGTCTAGAAGCCATGGGTCCGCCATATGTTCTGTAGAGCCTCACCTCTGTGTCCGCCACAATCCCTCGGGTGAACTCATCGGTCATCCTCCTGAAAACCTCGGGCTCAGCTACCTTGACCCCTTTGGTTCCCTTAACTGCTATGGCCTTCAAGTTCTTCGAGCCCATGACAGTTCCAGGGCCAGTTTTATTGAAGCTCGACCTCTTGCTGCACAGTATTATTGAGTAGCTGACAAGGCTCTCACCAGCAGGCCCGATGGTGTCAATCCAATGGTCTTCAACCTCTTTCCTAAGGAGGTCGGTGGATTCCCATGCGTCTCGCCCCCAAAGGTGCTGAGCATCTCGGATCTCTACACAGTCGTCTTCAATCTTCAGGTAGACTGGTTTCTCGGCACGACCAGTTATGATAAGGCAGTCATAGCCAGCATACTTCATCATGAGTGCAGCTGAGTGCCCAGCATTTGAGTAGCATATGAACCCAGAATTCGGCGACCTACCCACAACGTGAACCCGCGACGATGCAGGCGCCAAGGTGCCTGCAAGTGGGCCCACGCTGAAGACAAGGGCATTATCAGGAGACAGGGGGTCAGTTGACCTATCTATTAGATTGTAGGCAAACCATGCTGCAAGGCCCATACCTCCTATGAACCTCTCGGCTAACTGCCTCTGTAAAGGATTAACCCTGACCTTCCCGTTTGTGAGGTTGACCTCAAGAGTTCTGCCTGAAAAACCATATAGTGTGTCCAATGCATAACTCTCCTAGCGGAATCTCAATGCACCATAGACGCAGTATCTTACGCATGCGCCGCAGCGGTCGCAGTCTTCCCTGAATGTTATTTGGTCTACACCCTCATCCTGATCTCTTATTGTAATACGTGCTAAAAAGATGTTGAACTCTCCCTCATGTAAGAGTGAACATATAAGCTGGCATCTCCGACACCCCGAACACATTGACGGCACTGCTTCGATGATATGTTCTCGCTGCATCATAAAGCCTCATTCGAGTCTTAGGTTAAGATTGCAGACGCTCATCCGGCGTCTCGGTTAAAAGTATTATGGTAGACGACACTTACCTGTCACAAATGTAAGCGTTACCTCAACGACAGCAACCTTTTCCAGCTCCCTGTCGCAGATAGACCACTCCTCGTCTCCTCCATATTTTGTCAAAAGCATCGTCAAGACATCCCTTTTCCTAGAAACATCTTTAATGATTTGAGCTTCTCCGAAGGCTATCACGCTTTTGAAGTATGCTCCGAAGGAGCAGGCTTCTTTCCCCTTCTTTATGCCTAGAAATTCGTCTACCTCAAAGCAGACCCTAGGATTCCTCTCTATAGCCCTGAGTTTGCGTCCTTCTGGCGCGCAGTGAAACCATAGCTTTCCACTCTGGTATACATAGTTGACGGGGACTATGTAAGGCTCTTCATCAAAGACTCCTAATCTGCCAACAAGGGCCGTCTCCAATAACTTCTCCGAGTCATCTCTGCCCATAGCTCTGTCTTTTCTACGCATCTCTCTAGACAAGAGTTCCCCACCTACATACTATCGTATACGCTTGCTCCAGTTTGTCATTGCCTTGTAGACATATTTATTTCATGACTTATCTGTATCTGGAAGAAGCTAGGGAGAACTCTAAATATCGCCTATCCTAAGTTGCTACTATGTGTATGAGGCCACCATCAAGGCTTCTGCTTCAACTAACCTAGGAAGGTTAAGGAAGTGAATTGCAAACTCTTTGTTTTCAGACATGCCGAAACAACCGATAACGCGCGAATGTTATTCTCGGGATGGCGTGACCCTGACCTAACCCCTAGGGGTTACAAGCAGGCAGAAGAGGTTGCGGAACAGCTCAGCGGTGAAGAAATAGATTATGCGTTCACATCCCACCTAAAACGTGCGAGGAAGACGCTTGAGATAGTCCTTCGAAGGCATCCAAGCGTGCTTGTTTTTGTCGATGATAGGCTCATAGAACGCTGCTACGGTCTTCTTCAAGGTAAAAGCAAGAAGAAGCTACAAAGAGAGAGGCCGGAGTGGTTTGCAGAGATCCATAGAGGCTACGATGCAGTCCCGCCTGAGGGCGAAAGCATCCGGATGGTAGAGCAGAGGACTATGCCTTTTATGCATCAGCTTAGAGAATGGCTTCAACGAAACCCTGGAAACGTGGCAATATCGTGTCATGGCAACTCGATGCGACCGATTCGTCGGTTATTCGAGCAGTTGAGTGTAAAGCAGATGCTCCAGATCGAGAACCCGCAGGATAAGGCAGTTGAATACGTCCTCCAATGCCATGAAGTCTTCGTAGAAGAGAGGAAAGATGCGAACCATATGCGCTGGGAGGGCGAGCTGGTTCCAAATCAGGTTAGGCTTGCTACAGACCCAAAAAACCCTCTGAAGAAATACTACGAGTTATAAGATAGGGTGGTCTAACCGCTTATTCAGCTGATGGTTTCAAAGGCATTAGAAACTCAAGGTTGGCTAACAAAAGATACATGACGTATGAGCCTTATAACAGTCTCTCCCTCAGGATGGTCAAGCAGTTCTCTAGGAGTTGCACACTGCACTATTCTTCCAGAATACATCACTGCGATCCGGTCACCGAGTTCCAACGCGTCGTAAGGCTCATGCATTACACATAGAGTTGTCACCCCAGTCTTCTTGATCGTCATCTTAAGGTTGGCCTTAACCTCGGCTTTAGTGGCATCGTCTACGTTGCTTAGAGGCTCGTCCAGCAGCATCAAACATGGGTCAATGGCGAGAGCTCGGGCCAGTGCTACACGTTGCCTCTGACCTCCACTTAGTTCACTTGGTTTTCTCCGCTCCAGCCCTTCAAGGCCGACTAGAGAGAGCCGATCCCTCACTACAGCGTCTACCTCACTCCGGGGAAGCCCTCTAGCCCGCAGACCGAAGGCCACATTATCGTATGCTGATAGATGAGGGAATAGGCCGAAGTCTTGAGGTGTATACCCGATGTTTCGCTGACGTATACCAAATCCATCCATGTCCAACCCATTGATGTATATGTGTCCCGGCCCCACCCTAAGCACACCTAGAATTGCTAGAAGAAGCGTTGTCTTGCCGCAGCCACTTGGACCCATCAGAACAAGAAACTCGCTGGGGTTGACTGTGAGATTTACACAATCGAGGGCCCTGGTCGCTCCGTAGCTTACACTTAGGTTCTTAACCCTGAGCTCACTCATCCCCTTCTCCCTTCAATCCACTTGAACAGTGTGAGGGCAATAATCGATAAAGCAGCAGAGATAAATGAAGCAGCCAGTGCAAGCTCTGGGGCTGACTGAGAGGTCAGATAGATGAGGGCGGGGAAGATCTCGGTCTTCCAAGGGATAGCTCCAGCAAAGATCAGTGTGGCAGCAACCTCACCCATCGCTCTCGCCCATGTAAGCGAGAACCCGCCTAGGAGGTCCGTACTTGAAAGGGGAATAAGAACCCATAGTAGCAGGTGCCTAGTCTTCCCTCCAAGGGACTCAGCGATAACGTCTAACCCTGCCCTATGGATCTCCTTGAACCGCCTAAGAGTGAAGCTTATGGCGAAGGGTGCGGAGACGTAAAGCTTGGCGACGATGACCGCAGGATAAGTATAGGCTATGTTTATGGGTGAGCCAGGGCCCAGCATCAGCAGATAGACAAGCCCCACAGTGGCTGGTGGAAACGTCTGAGGAAACTCGATGAGCAAAGTCTCCAGTAAAGTTTTACCCCTGAAGTCCACATACGTAAGAATGTAGGCTGTTGGTATTGCCATGAGTAGGGCTAAAGCACCTACGATGAATGCTGCTGAAACGCTAACCCATAGGGCTCCTAGTATCCTACTATCATGGAGAGCCGCAACAACTAGGTCTAGGGATCTTCCAACAGCGACATATAGATAGAAGAGTGAGACAAGCATGAAGAGAATGAATATCCCCGCTAACAGCCTTAAACATAGGTTGAACCAGTCGGATTGTCCATCTACCGCTTCAACCCGTTTGATGGTACTGGCCATCTCATCTGCCTTTATCCAACGTTAGAGTCAATGGTAACTTATCAACACTATCTATTTTACCTACGGCCAAGTCTATCGCCGCGTACAGCTTTATGTAACCTAGCAATACATCAGCTTAGACCTAATCATCTAGGCATTTCAAAGAAGAGTTGTCTACCACTACCTAAGGCCACCATAGCACAGACCTGTAGATTGAAAGCTAATATCGAAGATTTCGTAGCCAGCGCCTCTAACAGGAGCTATTCCTAGTACCGCGATGCAATAGGTCGATTCCTGTATGCTTAGCCATATTCTATGTATAAGACAACAAACCCCGCTGATAGTGCTTTCAAGAAACATGGAAGCTCGTAGTCGAAATATGGTCTGAAGCAATTCCTATCACAGCTCGTAAGCTATGTCTTCTAGCATACCTTACTCACGGAGAATCGGTGTGACATATGCATTTTTCTTCCGAGGAACCATTTGCTTACCTATTCTTTGGTTTAAGCTACATTTCAAATCTAGTTCTAAACTGAATTTATCAAGTAGGGGAAATTTGTCTGCGTACTCTCCTCAGCTGCGTATATTGTGTTGTACACTTGCCCCACATGGATTTAGGGACGATTTATCTATATGAAGCCGAGTCTATGGAGTATGCTCAAAGCATAGTATGTACTTTCAAAGGTGGAGATACCGAGCGCGATCGACCTCCTGAAGCCGCCGTTTGAGTTCTGAAGGTTAAGTACGAAGCTTGCGGTTGCCTCAGGGTAAGCACAGCTCTCACCTAGAAGGGTGAGAGCTGTAACTCCAGCGTATGTGTCGTCAATATATGGTAGAGTCGCCTTTGGAACAGCTGTGAATCCACCTCTAGGCTTTTCGCAGAGCCTAAGAAAGTTGACGGTTCTGCTCAGTTGCCTCACAGGATAACCGAGGTTGTACAAGGAAGCGACAGCATGGAAAGTAGAGGTTATGTTAGATGTGTTCGCAGAGCCAAATCCGCCATCTGGGTTCAGATTTGCAAGTAGCCATTGTTTGATAGGATCTCTATCAAAAGGTACATTTAACCTACTTAGAACCTCGGTGGCCATATACGTTGACTCAAACTCAGAGTATGCTTCGACATCTACTTCTAGTTCTCCAAACCCA
>JAWBNY010000084.1:0-5814 GCA_038826985.1 Bathyarchaeia archaeon
AGCGACTTTAACGAAGTGCTTCCTAAGGTTGATGTGCTTTATGTAACAAGAATACAAAGGGAACGAATTCCAGATCCAGAGGAATATGAGGAAGTCAAAGGAACCTATAGGATAACTTTGGACACTCTCCGCAACGCAAAGAAGGATATGATAATAATGCATCCCCTTCCAAGAGTGGATGAAATCGCACCTGAAGTTGATCATTCTCCAAGTGCAAAATATTTTAAACAGGTTGGTTACGGTTTGGTCACGCGAATGGCCTTACTCAGTATGTGTCTAGGTGCCGTAGAGTAATGGATAGAGCTGACCACATCTCTAATACATGGTAGAATTGTTATATATAGTAAAGTTACAGCGAAAAGTCTCTCGGCCAGACAATTTAAGAAATCTGCCATAAATCAACCATTACTACTAGATGAGAACCTTGAATTCATTTGATACAAGCATAAAACTAATGGTACATGATTATGTTACGGATTAGATCGACGCAACTGGGTAGGCAACCCATAAGTCGCTTGATCGGTTTACACCAACTCCAAATCTAGATCCATGTTCACTATAATGTCCACTTTAAAGGACCTTATTTGTTTAATGCGCCAGAACTTAAGAAAATTTAGGTAGGCGCCATCTCACTCCCAGATAAGCCTTTAGTTTTGTTCTATTCGATCCACAAGATGCGAGCATAATTTAAACTTTATCTATACGTGTTCGCTTTGTTTGAATGATTACCGTATCTTTTGAGCAAAATTTAAATATAAATTATGTTTACCCCGTATTAGTGATATACTTTGAGCAAGAAGAGAGAGGAAAAGCCTTATAGACTTATACCTGAAGAGCTGCCAAAATCATCTAGAGCGGTCAGAGGATCAGAATATGATGGGCTGCTTGATGAGTTTGTCAAAGGTAGTGTTGCTAGTGTTAGAGTTGAATACCCGGGTAAGACTGCTAAAGCTTTGATGGCAGGTCTACGGTCTAGGATCAAGAAGAGGGAATTGAAAATTAGGCTGTCACTTCGGAAGGGCAATCTATATCTATCTAAAGAATAATTCCCCCTCTTTTTTAGGGTAGGTTAAGGGTAATCTTTCTTTCGCAATTTTGTGAGAGATATGGTCTCCAAAGTCAGGTTTCTACATGAATAAACTTGATGGGAATAGAAAGATTATGCATTGTTATTAAGAGCTCAATCTAATCAAATAGGTGCTCAGAATTCTAAATTCATACTCAGGTTAAGCCTAGATACTGATTGGGGAATCGATGTTTTACATTGGATATTCTAAGAAATGTAGAACGGTCTGTCCTTAGAGTAACGAGCGACTGCCTTCGCCTCTTGAAGTACCATCTGAGTCAAACACTCAATCTCATATTTTGCCCGTTTCTTTGCCTCTGTAAGTATCTGCCTTGCCACGGTATGAAGCTCATCCTCCGATTGCTCCTCCTTCTTCCTCCTACGGTTGTATGTCATCGCTGGCTCTCCTCCATTGGCATGATCCAATTAGTAGCGAATGATGCTTTTATGGTGAATCTAGACTCACTATGCAATCACTAAGATACTTCTTGATTATCAATTGTTTTCAAGTGGTTTGTCTCCATAGTTTTTAGCATATTCATGTAAATCTTCGTCCCTTCTCCATCTAGGCTTATATGCTGAATTCTATTGGAATATGGCCGTAGCAATATTTCGGTTTGTGAAATCAATGGCCTATATCGAAATTTGCAATACGAAAGCCTTTATGAAAGAATAGACAACCTACATGTAGAGTTTACTAAACGAGACCTTGGTAGTGAAACTTGATATTGAAGCTCTGAGTGCTATGGAGCCACTTGTTGCTTTGATCTCAACCTCAATTGTGTCAGTAATTGATGCTACATGCTCTCTACATACGGGTTGGGGCCTCTATCCCTAATAGGGATAATCCGTTACGAAGCGTTATTCTCACAGAGTCCACAAGCCCTAATCTAGCTGCCATCAAACCTTCTGGGTTCGCTTTTAGAACAGGCAGGCTCGCGTAGAAGGAGTTAAACTTGGAGGCAATTTCGTTGATCGAGTTTGTAATTATACTTGGACTTAAGCTCTCGGTAGCTGTGACAACATCCTCCGGAAAAGAGGCTATTCTTCTGACTAGTTCACGTTCAATGGATTCTGTTAGTAGTTCGTAGGAGGCTCCCTTAACTTCGCACTCAACCTTTCGGAGGATACTGCATGCACGAGCATGCGCATACTGAACAAATGGTGCACTATTGGTTTCGAAGTTAAGAACACGATCCCACGTGAAGGTTACAGGTTTGCTTGGTGCCACATCCAATAGAGCAAACTTCACGGCTCCAGAACCGACTATTTTACTAATAGCTCTTTTGACATCCTCTTCGAGGTCGGGAGAGCGCTTGTCAACCTCTTCTCTTGCCTTCTTTTCAGCTTCATCTAAGATATCATCGAGTGCTATGAAACGCCCTTTTCGCTTTGACATCTTGTAGCCGGGAAGATTAACAAGCTCATGGGCGTAATGTATGATATTCATTGCCTGCTGAGGGGAAACGAGTAGACTCAAAGCAATTCGGAGTTGGAGTTGTGGGAGTGTCTGTTCTATCCCTATAACGTTAATTACCCTGTCAGCCCGCTCTAGTTTCCATAGACTGTAGGCTATATCCCTTGTCGGATAAAGCGTCGTACCATCAGACCTCATAAGGACAAGAGGCGGAATCTCGAAAGACTCCGATATACCAAACAACTTCTTCAACCCAAAATGTTCGGCCACCGCATTTACATTGATGGCTAAAGCACCCATCTTTTGCATGCTATACTGGGTTGAGCGTAGTCGCATAATCACGTCAGCTACCTTTCCGCTCCAGACGAAGTCGCTCTCCCAGTCCCATGAGTCCCAGCATATACCTATTCGGTCATAAGTCTCTCTGAACCCCTCAAGACATAGGTTAACAACGGTTCTGAGCAGAGATACTGTCTGAGGATTCTGGGTTTCATACTCCTGCATAATGCGGGCGATCTCAAGGTCAGGGTCATGGTCTTTACGAATAGCTTCTGTCAGGTCATCGAACAGAGATGGGTTCTTCTCCCGCAATTCAGCTGCTACACTTACCCAATCATCCAGTCTATGCCGTATCCTATCGAGCTCTTCACCCAGCCTCCCGGAACTCTCCAAGTCTTTGATCTGCTGGTTCAAGTTACGGATCTCTAAAACACAATTTGTTATAGCGTACAGTAATCCGATCCAGTGGTCAGGTTTACCTTCTGGCTTTGGACAACCTATTGCCCGATATCCATATGCTAACACGGCTATTTGACGGCCAACGTCATCAACATAAAAGTGCGTTGTGACTTGGTGGCCTCGCGTTTTCAGAAGACGGGCGATTGAGTCACCGATCACTGAGTTACGTCCAGTCCCTACATGAATTGGTCCAGCGGGGTTGATGCTAGTGTGTTCTACGATTACTCTAATCGGTTTATCTGCTTGTACGCACCCATAGTTTACGTCTTTTGCCTTTGCTGACTCTATTGTTAGCTTTGATAGAAGTGCATATCTGGCATGGAAGTTGATATAGCCAGCACCTGCAAAGTTAACAGACTCAATGAGTGGATAACCTTCAATATGAACTTCTGGAGCCAGTTTTTCTACTAGTTCTAGGGGCTTTTTTCCAATTCTCTTGGAGGCTTCAAGTAGTATTGAAGAGGATAGGTCGCCGTACTCGCTGGAGGGCGGAATACTCAAAGTTGTACATGGGAAATAGATCTCTGGAAAGGATCTAGCTAGTGCCTCTTTGAGCAAGCTGGTACACTCTGCTCGGAATTGGCCAAAAGGATTGTCCAAGACCGTAGCCATAGTGGACATAGCTGCCACTAGTTACTTGAGTTTGCTGTAAATACTTATCTCAACTCGGAAACTTCTCAAGCCTTCTTTTATATGCATAGGATTTGGGATTGCGGATCGAGGATGGTATCAAGATAAATTCAGGTTATCGTTTTCCTGTCCAATGCTGAAGAGTTCTCCAGAAGATAAAAGCTTCTCACGCAGTACAGGAAGAAACAAATTCTTTCTCTTCAATGGGTATAGGCCCTAAAGAGAGCTTGCCTTTTTTTATCAAGATACGATTGTCCAAAGAGTCTAAATCTAACCTTTTTCAAGATACCTCTGAAAATAGGGCCCGTAGCTCAGCTTGGATAGAGCATCGGCCTTCTAAGCCGGTGGTCGCGGGTTCGAATCCTGCCGGGCCCGCCATCTATCGGTATAGACACCTTTATCCACGAGTGTGCGTTAACTTTTCCCCGATGTAGTTTGATAGGTAATATGTGGATCTAGAGGTTTATTGACGTCAAGAGCATTTTTACATAATATATGTTGATTCTACGTTATGAGCCGGAAGTAGGATGTCTTCACACCTTCTTTTTTGATAGTGTTCTCAAGATCTGCTCTTCAACCTCCTCGATTGGTCTCTCTGCATCTATAATTGTCCACCTTCCTCTTTTTGCCAAGGAAAGTGATCTTTGGCGAACCTGTTTCAACTCCTCCGGAGTCTCGAACATCTCCTGTTTCTGCCGAGTCTTCACTCTCTTACTAGCTTCCTCGGGGGTCACATCTAGGAAGAATGTGAAGTCTGGCCTAGGAACAAGTGTGGCGAAGAATTTGTAGGCAACTAAGCATAGGGGTGTTGGGAGGTAAGCTGTTCCCATTAGGTAGCGTACAAAGACTATGTAATCATACTTCTGCCGTGAGTAGAGTATGATTGAACGGAAGACATCGAACATATAGAAGAGAGCTGCGGAGAGATGCGCGTTTCTTCCTTTCGATTGCAGGGACTTCCGGGTCTGTAACCCCAGAAAGTTATCGCTCGAAGGATGGATACGTAGACAGACGCTTTTTCCGCGCCCTCTCAGAAACTTGTAAAGCCTTAGGGCTTGCGTGCTTTTTCCCGACCCATCTAGGCCATCGATGACTACGAGTACCAAGGCTCATACCTCGCCACTGACAACTAGGAAGGTTAAAGCACTTGCCAAAGGAACAAAAAGGTCGTCAGAGCCATGTGGGGATAGAAGTTCAACTAAAGTTGCTGAGAGGGCAGTGGTAAGAATAGCTAGCCAATCATAAACCTGCATGTTGAGGAGAGAGGAGAATATGACCATACCGACTGAGAGACTTAGGAAGCTAGCTAGAAACATCGCTACTGAACCTTCAAGACTCTTGTAGGAAAGAAACTTGAACTTCATTTTGCCGAACCTCTCTCCTATGATAGAAGCCGCAGAATCACCATAAGCCATGGGCAGGATTCCTGCAGCAATAATGTGTGGCTTAGACGCAAAAAACAATGCCAGAGAAGTGTACGAGATGGAGTAGAACGTAAGCCCCAAGCCATGTCCTTCTTTTGTCAGGGCTGCTAGACCAGATAACCTCTTGCTTAAGTCTCGGAATGGAGAGTATGGCGACACACAAAACGTGACTAGAATAAATGGTGCTGCGACCGCAACTGGGAAGAAACTTGAAGTAAAGAAGGGGATGATGAATGGAAGGTTTCCAATCAACATGTGCAGGATCTTGCGAGACATTCTAACAGATATGGATAGAAGTCCACTTAACCTGCCTGAGACGAATACCATAGACACTATATATGCATAACATAGAAACATCAGAGAGATGTTCCAGAGAGCGTCTTCGCTGAGCATCGAGTCACCGTAAAAAGCTTTCTAGGAATCAAGGGTCATACAAAGATTTGAGTATTCAATGAATTCTTCTATCTCTTTCTGCGTCTGTCTGTGGGCTTCAACTTGTGGTATTCTTATCGCCGTGTGTTCAACAGGAGGTACACTAT
>JAWBNY010000085.1:0-5778 GCA_038826985.1 Bathyarchaeia archaeon
CCGAGACTTGCCATGTTTGGAGGTAGCGTGCTTCTTTTCCCACATCCAGTTGAGGAGCTTAAAGAAACCTTCGCGCATGTAGGAGCGAAAATCAACTATGATGCTGCACATGTGTGCGGGTTAATCGCTGGAGGAAAATTCCAAGACCCCCTTAAGGAAGGAGTAGATGCCATGACGATGAGTACACATAAAACGTTACCTGGACCCCAACATGGCTTAATTGCCTCATGGGAGAAATATGCTGAGCAAATCAAGAAAGCTGTATTTCCAGGACTTGTGAGCAACCATCATCTTCATGCGATGGCGGGAACAGCGATTGCACTTACTGAAATGCTCCAGTTCGGACGAGAGTATGCAGACGCAGTAGTAAGAAATGCGAAGGCTCTAGGACAAGCAATCTATGAAGGAGGCTTGAGCGTTCTTGGAGAAAAGAAAGGCTTCACAGAGTCGCATATGATTTTGGTCGATGTCTCAAAATTCAACGATGGAGGAACACTAGAACGTAAGCTTGAGAAAGCAGGGATAATCGTTAACCGCAACCTGTTGCCTTGGGACATTCGGATGGGGCGTCATTACATGAACCCTGGAGGTATCCGCATAGGGGTTCAAGAAGTGACCCGTCTTGGGATGGGTCCAAACGAGATGAAGGATATTGCCCAACTGATTCTAAGAGTCATAGTAAAAGGTGAGTCTGAGGAAACTGTACGAAAAGATGTAGCAGAGCTTAGAAAAGACTATCAGAAAGTTCATTACTGCTTTGAAAGCGCCACAGATGCTTATCAGTATACCAGAATACGTTGAGGGGGAAACTTCTATGCTTGCTTTCTCCTCCATCCATACTTCTCAGTGTCGTAGAAAGGCATCGATACAACTTCTGCCTCAACGGTTTGACCTCTCACATCCATATTAAAAATGTTGCCGATTGAGGCATATTCAACGTCTACATATGCCATCGCGATGCCCCGCTGCAGTAGTGGCGAATAAGTTCCACTAGTTACTTCCCCTATCTTTCTATCACCAATTAGAACGCTGAAGCCCCTCCTTGGAATCGCATGCCCACGCATCTTCAAGCCAACTCGAACCCGTCTTATTCCTTTCTGCATCAACTCCAACAGTGCCTCACGACCTATGAATCTAGGCTTATCCATCTTCACCGTGAAGTCAAGTTTGGCTTCGAATGGTGTTGTTGTATCTGTTATGTCGCTTCCGTAGAGGCACATTCCAGCCTCAAGGCGAAGAGTATCTCGCGCTCCTAGACCGCAAGGTGAAACCAAGTTTCTTCCAGCATCCAAGATGTGGTTCCATAAATCAACCGCATTCTGAGGTCTACTTAACGGAGTGCCCCATACGCATATCTCGAAACCATCTTCCCCAGTATATCCGCTTCTTGAGATTGAAAGTTTGATTCCTCTATAATCGGTAAAAGCCAGCCAGAACCTCCTGATAGCAGCTAAATCGATTGAGATAAGCTTCTGAAGAACCTCCTGCGCCTTAGGCCCCTGTAATGCAAACATGGGGGTATCATCTGAAACGTCTTCGATTTGAACATTAAAGCCATCCGAATGTTCTCTCAGCCATTTCTGATCCTTCTCTCGGTTACTGGCATTGTAGACTAGTAGGTATTCTGTAGGATTTAACCTAAACACCGTTAGATCGTCTTCGATCCCCCCGCTGTCGTTGCATAGAAGTGTATACTGCCCCTGTAACTGGTTAAGACGTGAAGGATCACGAGACGTCACATAGTCTAGGAACTCTGCTGCTCTCTCTCCTCGGACTAGGCACCTTCCCATGTGGGTTACATCAAACAGCCCTGCTGAGTTTCTAACAGCCATATGTTCAGGTAAAATGCCCTCATACCAGAGAGGAATCTCAAAGCCAGCAAAGTCTGTCAAATATCCGTGGCTACTGTGATACTCATAGAGGTGGGTTCTCATCAACCTCGTTGACAACGAAGTTCATTCCCCGAGTGAGCAAGTTATAAGCATTGATTAAAAACATATCTTTTATAGAAGTTAACCCACCTGCTGTAGCCTCATACTTATTTCTTGAAGAACCGGAACCGGTGCCCAAGCAAAGAAGATCTTTGAGTACCGTACGTTGCCTGCCTTTCGGAGGGTTTGTACACTGCCCAATGTTAGGTAGCCACGTATGAAGGCTTCTATGAACTCGTCGAAGCCCCCGCTGAATCGTGTAGCAAAGTGGGCTGAGAAGTAGAGGAACTCTGCAACATCCCAAGCTGCATCTCCGCGACGCTCTCCCTGCTCAAGGTCGAGAACGTATACCTTACCACAGTTGTCTATAATGAAGTTTTCAGGTTTGCAGTCGCCTATTACGATTTCAAGATCGTGAACCCGCGCTATAGTTTTACCGATCTCGAAGGCCAACCGCTTTTGCTCGTCATTTAGGTGTTCTATGTTCATTACTTCTAGGATAAAGTCCAGAACCGACCTGCCTTCTATGAAACGTTCTATTAGAATCCTGTCAGGTATGCTAACTGAGACGACTTCAGCCACCGGTATGCCATTTTCGGCAAGGAACCTGTTTGTGAGATACTCATTAGCCAGCCTTGATTTTCCTTGAAGACTGAAGATTTTGGTACCATATGCAGCAACGTTTAGGATAAACCATTTCAAGTTATGGAAGTCGCTGAACCTTTTTACAACATATTTGTCGCCTCCGATCTCGGCTAGGTAAACCTCATTGAGGGCGCTCATGAGAGTTCTAGCTACAACATCATCTGTACCGCGGAGCCGCCGTAGTTTCTCCACCATGACATCTGTCCTGTTAAGACTCTGGAGCCCTGTATTGGTCTTTAGAAAGAGATAGTTAGCAGGGTCTTCTATCTGCTTGCGGTTGAAGGAGACCTGTAACTCACGTTTCAGCTTTGAAGCCAACTCCTTTGCTACGACCTCAAGCGTTACCCTTCCAGCACGGCCATGGGTGATGTATGCGTAAAAAGCCCTTCTGCTGAAATCCATAAGGTTGACAACTCTGTTAAGCATCCTATATGAGAGAACTTTATCCACATACCAGCCTTCGAGCTGGATGTTTTCTCCATCATACATGATTACTCTCTCCCGCTGTAGCTCTTCCAAAGCCTCATAGTAGCCTCGAAGGATCTGAGCAAGGTTCCTTTCTCTGAGGCCCGGCCGAAGCATCTGGATATAGCTGTATTTCAGGGGAGAGTAGACCTTTGACCTCTTCACCATCCTTGCAAGAACGAGGTATTCTGGCTTGATGATTATGCCGCGGGCAAGTTCCCCATATTCCAAGACTAGGTCTTCAAACTCCTCCAAAGCAAACCGTTTTTTCACTTTCACTTCAATGTCAAACACGTAGTCTCTTCCTGCAAGGGGTATGTAAGGTGAGAGAAGTCTTCCCGCAACAAAGTCTCCGAGAACCCCTTTTTCAACATCTGCTTCTAGAGCCCCTTGGTCAACGGCTAAAACGGCAAGCTGCACATCCTGAACGTCTTTGTAGTGATATCTCACTTTGCTAGGATACTCTTGGATAACAAGGAGAATGTCGTAGTCACTATCACTTCGTGCATAGCCAGATGCCCTAGATCCGTATACGAAAGCGGCTATCAAGCCGTTTCTTCCAGCGATTTCCTCGCATATGGAAAGGGCTAGATGAGTGAAATTCGGATCCAGCCCCGCATCTTTTGGTTCCACAATAGGTCAGAGTAAGGTATGACATGCTATGCTATATCCCTAACTAGGTAGAGCCAGAGGCTGCCTATGCCGCGTTGCGGCAGGCCTAGAACATTGCTTGTTAAGCAAGAAGCCTAGTTGGAGTAACTATCAACATAATGGATATCTCCAGTTTCCGCCACTGGCCATTGGACTCAACACCAATACAATAGCTAACTGAAAACCTTTTTGTCAAGGACAGACATTTTCTACAGTGCCTAGCTTACGTGAATTTGTATAATGTTTGATTTCAGAGCATTTTTCAGCTACTATATGAGACTCAGGTTAGTACATGCTAGAAGTAGACATCCTGCCATCGAATTATCATAGTTCGGTTCTACTGCCCAAAAACACAGATGCTAGTCTGCCAACTATGAATGATGCGCCTGCGGCGCAAAGTCCAACTGAGACCATTTCAGCGATCTTCCTTTTGATAGGCATGTCAGCGGATACAGCTACGATGAATCCTGTCGCAGCTAGGCAGACGCTGACGATGACTAGAGAAAGAGGTATAGCAAACGGGATTGGAAGACCAAGAAAGTATGGGAGCAGTGGAAACGATGCGCCCAGCATATTGGCAAGTCCACTGTAAACACCTGCTGTTCTGGGGTTTGAGAGACTCTCTTCTCTTAGACCGTACTCTTCTTCGGATATAACCCTAGATAGTAGTTTAGGATCTCTTACAGAAGCTTCCGATACAACATCTGAGACCTCTTTGCTGAAGCCTTTCCTCATCATACGTTTACCGACGCTGTTTCTAAAGAGAGGCGCCAGATACTTGGCGGCAATTCCAATTCGCTCAAGCAGTCCTTGATGAACTTGCTTCTGGGCTCTTACACCGGCATACGTGCTTATTCCCATGGAAATCGCTCCAGCAATGCTTACAACCAGACCGCTGAATGCGACCTGCAAAGAATTGCTGTAAGCACCTGCAAGCCCAGTGGTTACAGATAGGCTCTCCACCAAGCCATCATTCATACCGAGTATGGCGTCACGCAGATGCTTAACAAACTCTTCGGACTCCTCTGAAGCAAGCTCTTGCTCATGGATATACTCCTCTTCAAGGATTGACCTCACCACTTTAGCTTCATCTTCACCCAGATCCGGCTCATTCAATATTTCCGAGTAGTTGTAAACAGCGCCGCGTTCATTTCTCTCAAGCATTCGCAAAGCAAGACCTAACCCCATCAGCCTCAGAGGCAGGGTGTAGAGGAGAACTTTCATTTTGCTAGGCTCCTCAGGTAATGAGTTTCCTCTACCCTTCAGGAAACTTGACCAGAAGAGGGCATGTGCTCTCTCCATATCCGATATCCTCAGAAACTTGGTCTGCAATGATTTGCTTCTATAGGTGGATGCCAAAGACCTGTATAATGCTGCAGCGAGAGCCTCGTCTCTCTGAGCTGCCTCAGCTTTCTTTAGAAGGCTGTATCTTGTCAATGAAGCTACCTATTACTCTGTAGGTGGTTCCTCGTAGATATATAGATGCAGAGATAGTTGGGACAACCTGAAAACAAGATAATTCTAGAGATTGACCTGAGTCAATGCAATAAGAAAAGAAGGCGTCGACTTCAGCATAATTTGGTAATTAGGATAGATGTCTCGGTTTTGTCACTATCTCCCTTATTTCTAGTTCCAAGAACTTTCTAGGATAAGCTGGTTTGACCACGATACATGTGTCAGCGCCCGAACCTGTTCCCGCTATAGCCATAACTTCTTTATCCATTGGAATTAGCCCTGCATCAGCTGCCATAAGGACGATTTCAACACAAACTTTCATTCCCTGACAGAAACGGTAGAAGGTCTGTTGAACAATCTCCTCGATAGATTTGCCACCGAATTTTTCGGCGAAGGAATTACCTACACCATCGCCCAACGCGTGAATTGATGTAAGAACTTTGATGCCTTTCTCTATTAGCCTCTTCTTCTCCGCGTCTGTCATTGCCCATCCCTCTTCTCTGAAGCCTTCACAGATGGAGACGGCGACTAAATTGTGGGTCTTTGGCTCGAAGACTTCCGCTGCCTTCAGAGCCGTGGCACCATGTGTGGAAGCAACCACAATATCTTTGACCCCCAGCTCTACAGCCCT
>JAWBNY010000086.1:0-5724 GCA_038826985.1 Bathyarchaeia archaeon
CCTTGATTCCACAGTACGCTGCTGGACTTTAATGTTCATAGTTATCTCACAGACCCTGTCAAGAAACAGCCTTGAGTATTTGCAGCTCCTCGACCCTCCTCGAGAATGTAGAGATGCTAAGGCAGAGGCGAAGGTGAGAGAACTCGTCGCAGCAATAAAGAGAAGCGTCTTTAAGATTCACGGGATTAAGTGAGAAAGGAGTCTGGAGACGAGACGCCACACTTCCTCTGCAACCTTAGGTATTGGCTGTGCGGCGTCAACTATCTCCCACTGAAAGATCCGGCTGAGCTGAAGATAAGATTCCCTCACCTTGCGCTGAAACTGGAAGTCTCGTTCATAGAGGTCCTTGCTGCCATCCCTCTGCGCAGCCACCTGAGGCGGAAGGTCAAGGACGATGACCATTGTAGGCTTCGGCAGACCTTCCTCTAACTTGAGCATCCATCCTAGGTCAAGGCCATTAGCAAGCCCGTATGCAAGCCCAGCAGGTATGTACCTGTCCGCAATAACACAGACTCCATCATGAAGCCATTTCTTGAGGTCTGCCTCCCTTTCCCAACGATTTGCAACATACAGAAGCTGCCTGACCTCTGGACGAAACGTGGCGCCTCCTTCTAGAAAACTTTTAATTTGCTGGCCAAGAGGCGTCTGGTAGTCTGGGAATGATATACATTGGACAGCGCGACCAGTTTCAATCAGCCTCTTAGCCAGCAGCTTCGCCTGAGTCTTTTTCCCAGACTTGTCTATGCCTTCTAACGCTATTATGGACAAGCACTCACGCTCTCGCTTGCGTGCCAAGCCATCGAAGTATATTCCAATCACTCTATATTAATATCATTTAGACTAAGCCATTCTTCACGCAACGGTCTCCAGCCAAGGCCACTCAACCAATTGAACAACTAGAACATTTAATACATATAAAACAGAAACATTCAAGAATAAATTAGGCAAACATTCATACACATCTTCATTCGAGGCACGCAACTAATGTTCAAGAGCGTAGGCGAGATCCGCGACCCAGTACACGGGTACATCTCAATGTCAGCCGTCGAAAAGAGCCTCATCGACTCTTCAACCTTTCAACGATTAAGAAGACTAAGGCAGCTCAGCGGAGCACATCTCACATATCCTGGAGCAGAACACTCCCGCTTTACACATAGTCTAGGTGTAATGCATCTTGCAGGTAAGATCGCAGCTCGGCTCCAAAGTCTTGGGTTCCTCTCCGAAGAGGAGTGCCAGAGGGTGAGGATAGCAGGCCTACTCCACGATGTCGGCCATGGCCCGTTCTCCCATGTCTACGAGGAGGTTCTTGATAAGTATCGTAGAATGACTCACGAGGACATAGGCATGTGGTTGATCGAGCAAGGCGAGCTAAAAGACATACTCAACTCCTACGGGTACTCACCGACAGATTTATCGAAATTAGCTGTAGGAAAGGCGGAAGGCGGGGCGAACGCTCGTCTAAACCAGATCATGGCCAGCCAACTTGACGCCGACATCATGGACTATCTAGTTAGAGACTCACATTTCTGCGGTGTGGAGTATGGTAACATAGACATCGAGCGTCTTATCAGCTCCATCGATTTCGTCAACGGTCGCTTAGCTATAGACGTTGCCTCCGTCTATGCCTTAGAGGCTTTCGTTATTGCAAGATATGAGATGTTCAAAGCCGTATATTTTCATCGTACAGTTCGTGCTGCTGAGGTTATGGTAATACGTGCAATGGACTATGCTAACGAGGAACTTGGGCTCACATCTTTCCGAACACCCGAGGAGTTCCTGAGACTAGACGACAGCTCAGTAACCCAAAGCCTTCTCAACATCGACCCAAAAGAGAACAAGTCTCTGAAAGTCGCAAAGGATTTGGCACAGAGATATGTGAATAGATGCATCTTCAAAGCTGTTCACGAACAGGTTATGCATCGGAGAAGCGACTTTTACATCAACATATTAATCCGGGATGATGTCCGTGCACAGCTTGCCAAAGAGATCGGTGAGAAAGCCGATGTAGACTCAGACTACATCTTCATCGACGTACCCACAGTTGCCTCAGTTCCATATTATCCTCTCCAGCAGAGGCCATCGGAGATTCCAGTATTTGAGACTCAACCGGACGGAACTAAGAGGCTACGGAATCTTTCAGACTATTCTCAGATCATTCCCGCGTTGGTTGGTTATCTCGACATTCTAAGAGTCTACACAGCACCAGAGTACAGGAAGAAGGTAGCGGATGCGGCGTATAGCGTCCTAGGTCAGAGACCATACAGCAGCAAAATAACCATGTAGACACCAGAGCCTTATATGATGCTGAAGCCACCATAGGAGGACTTATGACAAACCTCAGAACCTTCCTAAAGCAACTGCAAGATGGCCGGGAAGTGCTCCGAGTAGAGGAGGAGGTTTCAGAGAGATTCGACGTCGCATCCATACTCAAAGCCTTTGATGGAAAAGTCGTCATGTTCAGTAGGACTAAGGAGCATTCCACACCACTAGTAGGAGGAATCTGCGGAACGAGAGAGAGGCTTAGCAGGAGTATAGAGTCAAACCAAAATGACCTCGTAACACGCCTCAGCGAAGCCATAGAGCAACCAAAGAAACCAGAAATTGTTTCAGATGGCCCAGTTCTAGAGCACAGATCGCCACCAGACATGCGTCTGCTACCGATTCTAACCCACTATGAAAAGGACGCTGGTCCATACATTACCTCTGGAGCAGTCTACGCGAAGACAAAAGATGACGTTCTGGAAAATGTGTCAATCCACCGCTTCCAGCTCCTCGATGAAAACCATCTAGCCATAAGAATAGTGCCCCGTCACCTCTACAGACTTTGCCAAATAGCCAAAGAGAGGGGGGATTCAACCCTAGACATATCTATAAGCATAGGGCTTCACCCTGCAATCCTGCTCGCAGCATCGTCACCCGTAGACTTCGGCGTAAGCCATTACGATGTAGCGAATACGCTCCTAAAAGGTGGTCTGAAACTCGTTAAGTGCCCAGACATCGATGCCTATGCACCTAGTGAGGCAGAGCTTGTAATCGAAGGAAAAATCAGACTGGACAAAAACGTGCCTGAAGGACCTTTCACAGACCTCACAGGAACATATGATATTCAAAGGATGCAGCCTCTAGTCGAGGTTGTAGGCATCTATCACAGAGAGAATTATATCTATCAAGCACTCCTCCCAGCTGGTTCAGAGCACCGCCTACTAATGGGGATCCCGCAAGAGACCCGTATATGGAAGTACGTAAAAGCCGTCTTACCAACGGTTAAGGGAGTCAACATGACTCTCGGCGGATGCGGTTGGCTTCACTGCGTTGTCAGCGTGGAGAAGTTCAGAGACGGAGACGCAAAGAACGTAATCATGGCTATCTTCGCCGCAAACCCAAGCATAAAGCATGCCATAGTTGTAGACTCGGACATTGACGTTACTAACATGAATCAGGTAGAGTGGGCAATAGCTACTAGGTTTAGGGGTGATAGAGGACTTCTCATCATCCCAAACGTGAGGACATCCAGCCTAGACCCTACAGCCGACCAAGAACTTGAACTTGGCTGTAAGGTGGGAATAGACGCGACGAGACCTTTCTCTAAGCCGAAGGAGAAGTTTGAGCTAGCTCAAATAAAAATGAGCCCTGAAGTTGAGACTATCATCAAAAAGATATCTGATACTTGGTAGTAACCCGCCCTATGAATGCAGCCAACTAAATAAGGGCTAAAAGTACCTAGAAAGCGGGAGAGTAACTCGGACAGTATAAAAGGCTGGAGGAGTAATAGCTATGGGTCGATATGAGATTCACAGCTAAGATTATCCAAGGATGGAAAGGAGAGATAGTTGGAAAGGCGCTCGTTACACGGTCAAAGATCACGTTTCTAGGCGACGTTGACCACAGAACCGGCTTAGTAGTGGGAAAAGACCTAGACATCAAGGGAGAAAATGTCAAAGACAGAATACTGATCTTCCCCGAGGGGAGAGGAAGTACGGTAGGCTCAAACGTCCTCTACGGTCTCGCCGTGAAAGGCCTAGCTCCAAAGCTAATAGCAGTGCATCGAGCTGAACCCATAACTATCTCAGGAGCCATATACGGAGCCATTCCGATGGTTTCAGGAATCCCTCTTATCCTCTTCGAGCATGTAAAAAACGGAGACCTGATAAAAGCCTGGATCTCACATGATGAAGCAAATCTTGAGATTATGCATCTAGAACAGTAGGAGACACAAGTAATCCAATGTAGGAGCTGTCTAAGCCAATGTTCCTAACGCGTGCTGAGGAGTCGGTTCTCAAAGGAGAACAAGGCCAAACTCTTGCAAAGGCCATGAGGCTACTTGTCACACTCGGTGACCACAGTGGCGCTCCAAGGCTGGTTCCCATCAAGAGGTCGCAGGTTGCTGGAGTCTCGTATAAGACGGCAGGTGAACCGACTCTTGAGCTCCTAGAGAACCTTGCTGCCGAGTCGGTGAAAGCAAGAACCTTGGCAACCCAGAATCCGGCTGGAATGGATTTGGAAAGATGGAGGGATATGGGTATAAGCCGAAACTTCGCCGAGAAACAGCTCCGTATCTGTTTAGCCTACGAGAAACTAGGGATAAAGTCGACCTGTACCTGCACCCCGTATCTCTCAGGAAACAAGCCAAGCTTTGGAGAAACTGTAGGTTTCTCAGAGTCATCCGCTGTGGTGTATGCAAACTCTATCTTAGGTGCGAGAACAAACAGGCATGGAGGGCTCGACGCCCTCTCAGCAGCCTTGGTTGGAAAGGTTCCCTTGATGGGTTATCTAATTGAAGAGAACAGGCTGCCAGACGTCTTAGTAAAGGTGAGCTTCAAGCCGGATTCAGAGGCGGACTATGGAGCCATTGGCTATTACGTTGGAAAGAGACTGACAATGGATGAGGTGCCGTACTTCGAAGGCATTGAACATGCCTCATACGATGAACTGAAACTCATGGGTGCCGCCTGCGCCTCTTCTGGTGCAACAGCACTATTCCACGTGCAGGGGAGGACGCCTGAAACCTATGGAGGACGGTTACGATATAAACACGGTAAGCCTACCGATACTTTAACCATTAACAAAGAAGACATTGTAGATGTCTACGATGAACTCTCATCCCCAACCATATGTGACCTAATTGCAATCGGCTGTCCACACTGCTCCCTGAGAGAAGTCAAATGGGCATCGCAGCTTCTTGCCCACAGAGAGGTTAAGAAAGGAACCCGCCTATGGATATTCACCTCACCTAGGGTCTACTCAGAAGCTGCAAGAAGAGGCTATGTTCAGACGATTCAAGCATCTGGAGCCAACATCTTCAGACATACCTGCATAGTAGTTATGCCGGTTGAGGAACTTGATGTCACAGGAGTAGCTACGAACTCAGCCAAAGCAGCATTCTATATACCGCGAACAACACAAAACCGCTGCCAAGCCAGACTTCTCAGCCTAGAAGAATGCATTAAGCTAGCCACAGGGTTTTGAGGCAAACAACACTGTAAAGGTTGGTTTGATTCAAATATTAATGGGCAATGCCAAAAAATAGCGCCCTAGAGGGTTTACCAAGTCAAATCAGGGTCGGGGGATACCCCTCTACCGAGCGCTTTCTCGAGGATAAGTCTCTGCTCAATACTTGCAGTCCACTTACGCACCTGGATTACAGCATCGGGGTTTACACTGATCGAGTCGATTCCACACTCGATTAAGAAGCGGATGAAGTCTGGACCATAGACGCTCGGAGCC
>JAWBNY010000087.1:0-5710 GCA_038826985.1 Bathyarchaeia archaeon
TCCTTAAGAGATCCAGAGATCCGGGGTTCGAAAGCTTGAAAGCCGAAAGGCCCCGCCTCGGCACCTGGCCTATCTATTTTTCAGCAATCTTCATTTGTTCAGACTCGCAAAACTTAAAGAGACAAATATATGTGTCAATCGCAGGCCTCGGTAGCTCAGCATGGCCGGAGCGACAGCCTTGTAAGCTGTTGGTCGCGGGTTCGAATCCCGCCCGAGGCTCTTTACTGCAGACGAAGAGATATTTTTGACTCTTCAGGTCTTGGTATCATATGACTTAGATAGCAGATATTAATTTGTCTGTAAACGGTATGCTTCTGGTATTGACTTGTCAATGTATTTACTGGAATGTTGTACAACTTTTAACCTATGATTATGTTAAGATACATCTTCTTTTCTTATCCAAGCTAGATTGCCGAAGTGCCTGTAGAAAAGATTTGTCGTGGACTAATACCAGCCTAACGTCCCTTCTCGTTTGGCCCAGTTAACTCCCCATCTGAGTGTCCTGTAACCGACAGGAAGGAGAATGATGGCGAAGACTGAGCCTTTCAGGAAATCGAACAATACGTTTGGGTCGAGGAGCGAAGGGTTTGTGAGCATAGATAGGCGACAGAGGTGGTACACCCATGTTTGAGGAAGAAACCATGAAACGTTTGAGACACCTGGGAAGAACACGGTATCTAGAAAGACTACGGGGAAGGATACTCCTGCAAAGATGTTTTGTAGTATATTTATCGCCCATGTAATGGGATCCGTAGACTTTGTTGCAATCCTCATGCCAGTCGAGATCATGGCAAGACCCACTAATATGGCAGCGGAGATTAGGAAGGCCAAAATGGTGGAGGGTATGTTTGCATTCAGCTTTGCGCCAAATACAAAGATTCCGATGATAAGGTATGGAATGAATGTAAGCATCGAGAAGATATATCTCCACATGACATTACCGATTACGAAGACCGGAAGTCGTATGTTTGTCATGAGGATTGTCTCTAAAGTCCATGGGTTAAGCTCTCTCTCCACTCCTTGTACAAGAGGCATGATCAGATTACCGATCGCTATTCCCACGATGAGGAAAGAGATGTAGTCGCTATGGTACATCTCGCTTACAGGCTTCTGCACATATGTAGCGTTTACTCCCCATGAGATAACTCCTATGAAGATATTGATGATCTGAGTATACACAGTTGTCTTATATGTTGTCCAGCTGACGAAGTCACGCTTTGTGAAGGCCATAATCTGACGTAACGCCAAGGGGAGCTCCACTTTCTACATCCTCTGTCTATCATGTTCAAGCATAACGGGTGTCCTTTTTTGAGAACACAAGCGCCCAGTCATAGCTATGAACGCATCCTCTAGGGTCGGCTCCTTAGTGTTTACAGCCCTGATCTTCAGCCCACTCTTCATCACGACCTCTAGAATCTCGGAGATATCCACGTTCTTGTCTGCCCGAATGGACAATCCTTTGAAGTTCCCCTCCATGTCCACTTCTGGAGTGACGCTGTTAACGCCAGCTATCTCCTTCAACTTATACATCATCTTTATCTTTTCATCATTGAAACATGTATCGGCAAGCATAATATCGAAAATGTTCTCCTCAAATATCGCATGCCGAATGTTGTCAGGTGTATCGCAAGCGATTATTCTTCCTCGGTCAAGGATAGCTATTCGGGTACACAGACTTTGTGCCTCTTGAAGGTTGTGTGTGCTGAGCAGAATAGTCTTTCTTTGCTCCGCTGCTAGTCTTCGCAGCATGCCGCGAAACTCTGCTGCTCCAGTAGGATCCAAACCCGCTGTCGGTTCATCGAAGAGCAGAATGGGTGTGTCTTGAAGCATGGCTCTACAGAGCAGTAGCCTACGTTGCATGCCTGTAGAGTACCGTTGATACATGTCGTTTTCCCGCTCTTTGAGACCTGTGAGTTCTAGAAGAAAGTCAATCCTCTCATCTGCCTCTTTTTTCCTCAACCCATAAAGCAATGCGTAGAACTCTAGGTTTTGTCGTCCTGACAGCCTCCAAGCAAACCCTCTGCTCTCCGACAGGACGGCTTGAAGCTTTCTAAGAACTTTATCGGGTTCCTTTTTGACGTCAAACCCGCATACATAGGCTTCACCCTCATCATGCGTGACCAATGTGCAGAGAATCTTGATCAATGTTGTCTTTCCAGCACCATTGGGGCCTAATACACCAAAAATCTCCCCTTCCCTGATCTTAAGGTCTATACCTCGAAGTGCTTCAACAAAGGCACTCTTCCCACCTCTGAGAATTCTAAATATTGCGCCAAAAGAGGTAGGTCCTCCGTGTCCATGAGTTGGTCCACCAACAGGGCCTCTAGAGAAATCGCCTATACCTCGTCTAGGAGGGACACTTGTTGGATACCTCTTAACTAGATGAACGGTCTCAATCACGTATTCCATAGACGCTTAGCTTGCACCCCGTCTCTCCTTCATACTACGCTCTTTACCTCTTTTGACAGCGTCCTGTTTTTCCATAACATCTCTTAGTTGACTTCGTCAATTATTATAATATCCCGTCTGTTTCTTGTTTGTCATCCAAACACAATTGATGCCATTTTCTTCTTAGCCTCAGCAAGAATCTCATGTATTTTCATCATTTTTTCTTCATCTATGTACTCCTCATTCATCAATGCCATAATCTGCATGTCTCTGAGTTCTCTCATGAAGCTAAGTCTGCCTACCCTGCCCACATATTCCTTTCCTGTTTTTAGCCTCTCGACGACTTCGCTGTTTTCCTCTAGATATTGTTTTCCTTCTGCAGTCAACATATAGATTTTCTTTCCGTCTTTGATTTCTGAAGTGATGTAACCTCTATCTTCAAGCTCTTGCAGGGTTGGATATATCAGGCCTGCGCTTACGGGGCGAAGATACGTTCTCGCGATCTCTTGAATTAAGGCATAGCCATGCATTGGCTTCTCCGAGAGCGTCATTAGAACTAGAAAACGGAAATCCCCCCGTCTTAATCTGAACCTCATGCCTCTGAGCATTGGGTCTACTCCAAAGTATTCTCTTTCATGCTCATGCCTATGATGTCTGATATGATGACATTCTCCCCTCATATCCGTCACTTTCAGATATATCTACTTACATATTATTAAATATATCTGAAACTCATATGCCTTTTATAACCCTTTGAGATAATAGTTAAGAATTATATCACTCTAGCTACGTTAGGCATCTGCCAAGTCATGTTAAAACCATGAATGATTGTGTAGGTGTCTAGAATTGGGCAAATCTTTAACATCTGAGGTCATTGAATTTCTGCTAAGAGACAAACCTCCACCAGCCGCAGTTAGAAGGGAAGCTATCATGCACGTGATCGACGGGCTAGGTCTTATGTTAGCAGGGTCACGTACAGAATGTGTGAATAAACTTGCGAGCTTTATTAGAGAAGAAGGTAGTAAAGGCCAATCCACCATAATCGGCCTCGATCTAAAAGCAAATCCTTCTAACGCAGCACTTGTTAATGGTGTGAGCGGGCACGTAGATGATTATGACGATACCCAACTCTCATCGTCGCCAGACCGTGTATATGGTCTGCTTACACATCCTACAACACCGGTGTTGGCCGCTGCTTTAGCTGTGGCAGAAAGCACAGCATCCTCAGGAAGAGCATTTCTGGACGCTTTCATCGCTGGTTTTGAAGTCGAATGCAAACTCGCAGAATCCATAAATCCTGAACATTACAAGAGAGGCTTCCATTCGACAGGAACTCTAGGCGCATTTGGAGCATGTGCTGCGTCTGCTCTCCTCTTTAAGCTTGATGAAGACGCGCTTCGACATGCCCTAGGTATAACGGCAAGTATGAGTTCGGGAATTCGAGTGAACTTCGGAACTATGACAAAAGCCCTTCATGCTGGAAGGGCGGCTTCAAACGGTGTCATCGCATGTCTCTTGGCCAAGAAAGGTTTTACAGCAGACAGAGAATCTTTAGATGGTAGATGGGGCTTCATGAGCGTTCTTGGGGGCGGATGTGACCCTGAAAAAATGCTAGGAAAGATGGGGAACCCCTATTCACTTCTTGATCCTGGGGCTTCCATAAAGATGTATCCTTGTGGCTCCCTTGCACAACCATCTATGGATACGCTTCTCGAGATCGTTCTAGAGGAAGATCTTCACCCTGAAGATGTACGTGAAGTGAGGCTGCGTGCTGGCCCAAATATACTTGAGCCTCTTAGATATGATCGTCCTCAAAACGAGTTGCAGGCAAAATTCAGTCTTCAATTTGGGTTAGCATGTATCCTTGTGAGACGCAGAGCGGGGCTGAACGAGTATACCATGGAGGTTCTAAATAGTTCAGAGATTAGGGGAGCCATGGAGAAAGTAAAAACAATTCTCGACCCAGAGGTGGCAAGAATGGGGACAGATAGGATGAGGAGCATAGTAGAGGTCGAACTACAGAATGGGAGAGTGCTTAGGAGACTTGCGGATACCGCTAGGGGGACACCTGAGAAGCCTCTTAAAGATTCTGACCTTGAAGAGAAGTTTAGACAATGTGCTAGTTTCGTCTTGGACGAAGCGGGGATAAGAAGTGTTCTAAGCCTTTCCAGAGACTTGGATAGGGTCTATGACATCCGGCAGTTGACCTCGCTTCTAAGTAAGGAATAGGAATCTATAATGTTTAGGTTATTTCCCTCCACTCTTCTTTAAGATGTGTGGAAGAGAGGTATTGACAATATACTGTTTAGACCTTTAACTGAAAGATGATGTGGTTTCTATACATCACATTTGGGTACCTCTGTAGTCCACGGGTTTACATCTAAAGTAAAGAGTAAATCTAGGTTAAATTTGCAGACCTAATTTACTACATAATGACCGGTGACTCTACCCTACTGTTTGGTCAGCCACGACTCTTTTGAGGTTCCTGTAGATAGGTCCAGCAGGGGTCAGAATACTCTGCTTGAGAGTGAAGGAGTCTGCTTCAAAAGCCCCAAACTCGAAATCTGACAAGTCTATTATTGTTTTTGAGAGCGCATCCTTATTTCTACCTGACCTTACGCGCGCAACTGTTAGGTGGGGGCTAAATCCTCTCCTATCCATCGGGACTCCGCAGTTTGTTAATGAACGGTTTACTTTGTTCCATAGATCAATTAATGCCAAATTACCTTCGCCGATCCCTATCCATACAACGTTAATCCTATTGAGATCTGGGAATGCTCCGACTTCTCTAAGAACTATCTTGAAGGGGCTGAACCTGATTGCTCCAAGCTCTAATTTCAGTTTCTCAACCAAGGATATTTGCGTGTCCCCAAGGAACCTCAGGGTTATATGTATATTCTCTGGCTCTACAAGTTTTAGGTCAGCGCCGGTTTGAATGAGCTTTTTCTGGAACTCCGTGATCTTTTCCTTCACCTCGCCGTCGGGGACATCGATAGCAACGAAGATCCTCAGTGACCCATTAACCATCTTGTTTCCTTCTTGATTGGAGGGCCAAGCGGGTTTTAAGTTTTGCACAAATCGCACATCATGGGAAGGCTAAATGTCTTATGGATTAACTCATAGAATATTGAAGTCGAAAGCCTTTTCCCATTCTAAGAGGAGTTGGATAAACACTCAAGAAATGTTTATATCCTAAAGTACTACAGTTGAACTTGGTAAAACCAATATACCGCATTCGCAAGGCGGCGTCGACCCCGACGAGAAGGGAACATTCCCGATGGATGAATGGGTCGACCTCCAAATGCGGAAACAATTATGAAGA
>JAWBNY010000088.1:0-5692 GCA_038826985.1 Bathyarchaeia archaeon
CTGACTCATGAAGTATCTAAGCGGCGCCTGAGTCGACACATTTTAGACACAAGATGACAGGTATGTGTGGCTATTTTGACTCTAAGCTTGTCCACTAATTCTTGGGTAGATTTAGCGATGAGACTGGACAGCGCTTCATATCTACCCCATTATGCTTTCTTTCTTCCATGCGAAATGCCTTAAAGAAATACCCATATTCAAGCTACTACATAACAGGTATTGATGGGAAAAGAAAAGTTCACAGTCATCATTGAGATGGATGAAGATGGTTACTTTGTCGCCTCTGTGCCTCAATTGCCGGGATGCCATACTCAAGCCAGAACTATGGATGAGCTCCTAAACCGCATGAGAGAAGCAATAGTGCTCTACCTAGAGTCTGAGGGCAGACTTCTAAAAGACATAAAGACAGAGTTTGTTGGAATACAGCTTATAGAGGTTCCTGTTGAGTGCGCCTGAGGCCAGTCTCTGACAAAGTACTCAAAGCTCTAATTAAGGTAGGTTTCAGGGCCGTCAGACAAAGAGGGAGTCACACAATCCTCAGGCATCCAGATTGGAGAACAACCGTAGTGCCCATGCATAGAGGTGAAGAGATCGGCATAGGTCTGCTATCAAGATAATCAAAGATGCCGGACTTACCCTAGAAGAGTTTCTCGAACTACTCAAAGAAACATAGGGGAATCCTAGATGCCCACTAACTCGGTAGACTCTATGCCCATCATTACCTGCTTGACGACTATCAAGGGGTTAAACAGGTCATAAGTCTCTAGAGCGACTTAGTCTCTGCTTCTCTTAGAGCTACAAATTAGAGGACAATATTCTTCCGATGAAAAATGTTGGTTAGTAAGTGTTCGTGGGATCTTTTGAAAAGACGCACTAGTAGATGTTGTTGCCGATTTATTGAGGTTTACAGGAGGGGGAAAGTATATGGTTGGCTGCTCTTGTGTTGCAGGGATAAACCCCAAACTCTTTTCTTTATAGGCTTAATTCTCAACTATAAGGTTAAGGTACAGATATGTCCACCATATATACTATTGGCTATGGAAACCGAAAGATTGCATCTTTCATAAATCTATTAAAGGAACAAGGCTTAGACGTTTTGGTGGATATAAGACGTTTTCCAAAGAGTAAGATCCAAGGGTTCAACCGAGAAGAATTAGAAGATGAATTGTCGAGGTCTGGTATAACCTATATCTTCATGGGCGATGAACTAGGTGGGTTTAGAAGAGGTGGTTATAAGAAACATATGGAGACCGAAAAGTATCGGGAAGGGATATGCAAACTCATTGAATTGGCTGGTCAGGGAAATGTAGTCATCATGTGTACAGAGAGGAGTCCGAAGGTTTGCCATAGACGCTACATCATACAGAGCCTTGAGGAGATGGATGTTAAAGTAATCAACATAGAATGATGCCTTGTATCATGAAGCATACGAATTCTATTATCCGGGTCTAGCTGGGAAGGTCAGGCAAGAAGGTCTCTAGGCCTGACCTAAATGCTTGAAGTACTGCACGCTAAAGGCGGTAGGTCACCCTTTTCGTGTCTACACGCGTATTGTCTCATTGCAAGTCATCAAGCGGCGCTATCCTTAGGTTCATGGTCAAGCCTCACAGGTTCATTTCTGAGTCCAAATGCATTGTGAAAGCGTTCATTGCTCTCTTCGATGAAACCTCAAGCAGCCCTATTCCCCTGCTTGGTGTCCCATAACATATCCTAAAACTGATCTGGAAATGGGAAATACGCTCTTAATGAAGGTCTTCCCCAGAGCTCATCGCTAGGATGAGTCGTCACCAAAGATAGTTAAGCTATAAGGATATACACGTTCTGTTACTCTCTATTCCACTCTGTTGCTGGTTGGTGTCTTGTCTCACCAAATCCCGCCGTCCTATTGCCACCTGTGTTAGAGTACTGTGCGAACTGAGCAAGCATGATTGTTACCTTGTTCCAATCATCGTTCCTGTCCATCTCATATGTGACCCAGCCTTGGAACCCAGGCGCCTTCTTCTTCCTCATATGTGCGAAGACGGTCTTTAGCCTGTACTGGGATACCCCTATGTGTTTGCCTAGCCAGTCTTTGTATGTTGCATGTTCCTCCTTTGTGTAGCGTCTAGAGGTTGAGAAGCAGCTCCACAGTCGCATCAGGTTTGAGAAGAGCCTAACAGGCTCTGGGAAGAGGCAGCGGTACGAGGCTCCCATACTTGAGAGATAGGTTGGTGACTCGAAGACCAATGTGAACGACCTAAGCGGCTTAGCTTCAGCCTCGATCTCCCTGTAGTCCTTTGCGTGGACTGCTATGCTGGCTATCCTACATGTTGTGTCGAGGATGGTCACCTCCGCCATCTCCGTAAAGTAGCCTAAAAGCGCCCTTGCATAGGCATCGTCCAAGAACCTGAATGCTACACTGCACGGATACGAGGGGTCGACCACATATCCCTCAGGAGTTTTTCCCCTCGACCTGAACATAAGCCGGGTCACAGAGTAGGGTTTCATCTTATCCGGTTCATGAAGTCTCTGAGCGATACCTGGGTCGACACGCTTCAGCATATGTAGCAGAAGTCCCCTAGAGACGTACCCGGTGAAACGGGGTAAGACAACCTCCTTCTCCGGATACATCTCCACCCTCATCTCCACGGGCATATCAAATACTTCCTATAGAGCATCTACTAAGATACTTGGCTTAGAATACTTATGGTTGGTCGGGGTCGGATCAATGTCGCTGAAACAAGCTAATTAGATTTCGCACCACCTTTTATGTTCTCGACGAAAGCCCTCGGTAGTAGTTATTAGAATGTACAAGAATTGGGTGGGTAGATATATTGGTGTAACCCAGTACAGGCTCAGGACAGGAATCACAGGGAAACATGACAGGGGGATTCAGAGAAGCAAGACACCGACCATCAATAGAGTGGTGTTTTTTGAATGGTCGTGAAGTTGGAGGAGAGGCGAATAAGGCCTATTGTTGAAAGCCATAAGTCTTATGTATTCGTTCGATATCTTTTGTTTACGATGGTGGTCGACTGTGAGACCGTTGGCCGTAAGAGTCCCGGAAGAGATTGAGAGAGAAATTCAGGAAGTCGTTGAGCGTGAAGGTTTGGATAAGGCCACGGCTGTTAGAGCTCTTCTTGAACTGGGTATTGGTGAGTGGCGGAGGCAGAAAGCTCTAGAGCGACTGCGTGAAGGAAAGGTAACCTTTGCAAAAGCTGCGGAGATGGCTAAGCTTTCCCTTTGGGAGTTCGCTGACGTAGTAAAGCAGCGGAACATTGAGTGGGTTAGATATTTGCCCAACGAAATTGAGAGTGAGTTTAAGGAGGCTTCTGCGGCGGAGTGAGATGAGGCCGCTTGTGTTCAACTCGACCCCGCTAATCTACATAATGAAGATAGGGTTGGGTAGAATCCTTGAAGAATTAGACGGTGTTAAGCTCACTTCTCCCAGTGTTAAGCGTGAGGTTGTTGACGAGGGAAAGCGTAAAGGCATTGCAGATGCGATGGCTCTGGAGAGGCTGTTTCAAAGAAATGTTTTCAAAGTTGTACAAGCTAAAAATGTAGATTTTTTGAAGATTCTTTTGCAAACGAGTGGACTCCATGTAACCGATGCTGAGGTCTTAGTTATAGCCAAAGAATGCGATGGAACAGCTATCATAGACGATGAAATTGCGCGAAGAGCAGCCAAAATATACGGTATAGCCTATGCAGGTACTCCATACATTCTGGTAAGAGCTTTTTTCGAAGGACTCATCGCAAAAGAGAAGGTAAAACAGGCAATAGACGACATGATCTTTGCTGGGTGGAGATGTAGTGTCGAAACTTACGTTGAAATCATGGAGAATCTAGAAAAGCTGGGAGCAGGTCAGGGATGAGCCCAAGACCTGCTAGGGGATTCGGTCATTAACGCTCACTGGAGACCATTCTGTTGAAATAACCCTTTAAAGCGGTGGATGCTGATAAGACGCCTCACAAAAATCAGGAGTCTTAGAGAGTACCTTTGCTGAGCAGACGCTTACTCATTGTGAGCCTAGCAATAGTGGTAGACCCACTCATAGTAGAGGGATATAACCCTCTTGTTTCCACCTTGAAGACCGCATTCAACGTTAATCTCGAGCTAATATCTCTCTCGCTTGCTTTCCACATGCTTCCACTCGCAGCTTTAAGCCTCTTCTCAGGGGCGCTCTCAGACCTATATCATAGGCCAAGGATCCTGATGTACGGGCTCTTGATCTCATGTGTGGGTTCGCTTATGGGTGCAGCCTCACCAAACGTGACGCTGTTCCTTCTATCCAGAAGCATCCAAGGCATCGGTTCGGCACTCATCATGCCCATAGGCGCAGCCTTGATAGGGGACATCACGCCGAAGGAGGAACTTGGAAGGGCCTTTGGGGTCTCCGCGGTGGTCAGCGGCCTCCTAGGAGTCACCTTAGGGCCCTTGGTCAGCGGCTTTCTCGCAGGCATAGAATGGAGGATAGTGCCCCTCCTCTTCTCCTTATACAGCTTGACTCTTGCAGCGCTAGGTTGGGCAACCCTAAAAGGGATCATGGCTCCAAGCAGTGGAAAACGCAGCCCTAGCTATATCTTAAAACGGATCTCAGATACAGCCCGGGACAGAAGCATAGCTGCACTGAGCGCGACAGGCTTCCTCTCCTTCTTCACCTTTCAAGGAATGCTTCCATTAATTTCTGACCAGCTATCCCTTCCACCTCTCAGCTTGGAGAAGGCACAGATCGGCATGGTATTCTCAGCCGTAGGCTTCACTGGGATGCTCTCCTCACTCATAGGGGGCTTCGTAGCTGACAGGCTCGGAGGCAGAAGAAGCCTAGTCCTAGCATTTCTCATAATGACGGCACCGATGCTTCTGCTCACCCAGATAAGCGCGTACGGGCCATACATTCTCCTCCTCTCCTCCCTAGCCAGTTTCAACCGGCTCGCCTTCGTTTCGAGAAACGCTCTAGTTGTTGGGTTAGCTCCAGAATCCAGGGGAACCGCCTCATCGGTCTTCAACTTCGCTGGCTTCCTTGGCTTTGCCTTGGCACCGGCTCTCCTACCCCGTGTATACAGCTCTTTTGGGATGAACACGATCTACATACTGAACGCGTCTCTGCTTCTGATCTCCGCCATACTTGCATCAACTATCCGTACTGGCCGGGAGTGAGCAAGACTACCTCTCTGACGGAGGTGCCTGGTATGGAGTTGGATTGGAAGAGCTATCCATGTCCATCTTTAACTAATGTTTGCAAAGCAACCCCTCTTGTCTCTCTGCAGAAGACGCAGACTATGACGGTTGTTACAAGAAGGGACAGGGAAGTGACATAGAATGAACACTGAAGGCCATAGGCATCTGAAATCGCTCCAAGAAGGGTTGGACCGACGAAGTAGCCCATATCTCTGAAGAAGCGGTAGCTTCCGATCAGGGTTCCCTCAAGGCTGGGTGGAGCCATATCCCCAACCATGGCGACGAGGGGTGTGTAGAAGAGGGCTGCACCGAAGCCTAGCGCGAGAGCTAGAACCACCATAAGAATGAAGTCTCTCGTCAACACGCAGGGTAGGATGATGACTGCTGTGCTGGCTAGACCTAGGACAACTACCTTTTTCCGCCCAAGTTTATCCGAGATGTGGCCAGTAAGAGGTTGACACAGCGCCCAAGTAAACGTAAAAGCGGATGTGACCACTGTAATCTCCATAACGCTCATCTGAAGCCCCGCTA
>JAWBNY010000089.1:0-5602 GCA_038826985.1 Bathyarchaeia archaeon
CCACGTCGTCCGGCTCAGCTCCGCTTCGGCTTATTTTAAAGGGGTGTCTCTTAGAAAGATTGCTCACCACATTGAACAGTTCTACGGGTTGAAAGTAGCTCATACAACCCTTTACAATTGGATCAAAAGATACACTAAATTAATCGAGGCTTATGTGGAGAAACTAGAACCTAAGCTTTCAGCAATATGGCACGTAGATGAGATGAAGGCCAAAGCTGATGGGAAATGGGTCTGGTTGTGGAATATGATGGACGAAGAAACAAGGTTTCTATTAACATCTATGATTACAAAGAAGAGAGATATTTCAGATGCTAGAAAGGTGTTCCAAAAGGCTAAGGGAGTTGCCAAAGGAAAACCTGAAGTTGTAGTTTCAGATGGTCTCCCAGCATACATTAAGGCATTCAACAAGGAATTTTTCACTTTAAGAAATCCAAGGACAAAACACATTCGGATGCCTCAATTCACAGATCCCGTAAACAACAATATTGTAGAAAGACTTCAAGGAACTATCAGAGAAAGAGATAAGGTGTTGGGAGGCATGGATGGAGAAATCACGGGTCAAGACTTGATAAATGGTCTCAGAGTCTACTATAACTTCATAAGACCACATATGAGTCTAAATGGTAAAACACCAGCGGAAGAAGCGGGAATAGACCTTAATCTAAAAGGAAACAAATGGCTATCACTCATAGAAAAAGCCTACAACAACCGAAATGAACAATCACATTGAACAACCTTTATTTGAACAGAACCTCTATTTGCCTTCGAAAACACTATAAAAACTTACGGTAAAGGTCAATATACCTAAACAAAGCGTCGGGCAAGAGCTCTCCTCTCTGCGGCAACTATCATGTTGATAAATTTGTCGTCTACTCTATCTGACGCTGCTACAAGTTCTTTAACTTCCTGAAGACGGATGCCTCTTCCTGCAAGAGCAACAGCAGCTGCCTTCCCATGAGCCGCGATTAACTCAGCCGTTCTCTCGGCACGTGATATAAGCTCCTTCTCTCGTTTAGTTAGGTTTTTTCCGCCTTTTTCTATGAGGCGCTTCACTCTGTCCTCAGTTTCGCTTAGCACTCCTATCCTGTTGGAGCCACAGTTAGGACACGTGAACCCTCCCCTAAATTCTTTGATAGGCATCATTGCTACGTAGTCCCAGTTCTGTACACAAACGAAGGTCTTCACCTCGTTGAGTAGACGTGCCTCTGTCGACTCTAGAACTAGCCGGTCTATCTTCTCTGATGGCATGAGATTTGCCCTCCGTCCTATCTTCTCTAGGCCTGCGCGAGCTATGGGTGAAGGTCCCTCTTTTTCAGTCTTTATTACAGCGATTTCGACCTCACCACTCTTCAGCCTATTAACACATTGTTGCAAGTTTTCTAGGTCAAAGTCTCTCGCCAAAGTTTCCTTAAGCGCCTCTTTATAAATCGCCGTTCCAGCGAAGCTCTTCTCCAGCTGATTGAGACTTACGGTGCTGAAGTCAGCACTTTTTGATATGGCTCCAAACTTCCTTGCGACATGGATCATATGCCTCTTAAATAGCCCTGTCTTTATGACGGCTGCTTCAACCATCTTTTTAATGTCAATATTCGCCAATTCGAAGAGTAGCTCCTTCACTGCGTCTGCTTTGATCTGCTCACTGCCTTCCAGAACTATCCTGTAGGGGTCTTCCTGAACACTAACCGACTGCCCTGTCTTCTCAGCGATAATATGTCCTAAGAGTATGGCGAGAGCGCGGTTTACGAGGGTGCCGAAGCTTACCTGGACGACGACTCCTCCTTCTATGGATTCGACAGTTATTCGGCGGTGAGTTGGGATGGGTAGTGCCTTGTGGAACTGCTCCACTGTCTCTTGTATTGCTCTTGAAGCTGTCTCAACATTTATAGGATACTTGGATGCTAGCTGTTGCCCTAACGTTTCTGATGAAAGACCTTTTTCAAGGCTCTTTTCAACCCATGACCTTATTTGACCAACTTCTTCGGCAACCTCAAATGGAACAGGGATCTCCTCACCCACCCAACTCGGTATGGCACCTGTAGGATCATCCACGGCCTTCACAAAGACCTTGTCTCCATAGACACTTAGGATCTTCCAAGGGCTTCCTCTTACAATGAACTTGGTTCCAGGGTTGCCGTATTCTGCCACGAAGGTTTCGTCAAGTATACCTACGGGTGTGTTATTGCTCTCATCAACCACTAGGTAGCTCTTCTCATCCGGTATCATGGAGAGGTTTTCGTAGTAGAATTGATACATGGCCTTGATACTCTGTGGGCGCATCAAAACCTCATCTTCAAACGACACCCATGCCAGCCGAGGGTAGCGAGAATGCATATATTCTAGGACATCTACGAGGTCTGCCTTCTCTAGACTACGGTATGGGAATGCCTTGCGGCAGACGTCCAGTATCTGGCTGAACTCCCATCGTCGCTGATGTATCAGCAATCCCACTAGCTGATGGGTCAATACATCGAGTGGTTTCTCCGGAATACGGGGCTTTTCAAGATTCTCAAGAAGTGCTCTCCGAGCTATCACCATAGCTTCAAGTGTGTCATCGCTGTCCATGGTCACGATTATGCCTTTTGCTACTCTGCCGATTCTGTGGCCGCTTCTGCCAACCCTCTGTGTAAGACGGGCAACCTGACGTGGACTCATATATTGGATACATAGGTCGATGCTGCCTATGTCTATTCCAAGTTCAAGTGAGGACGTACAAACTAAGCCTTTTAGCTCTCCCCCCTTTAACCCCTGTTCAGCACTGACCCGTGCTGGTTTGGCTAGGGATCCGTGATGTATGCTGACTGGGAAATCTATGTCCCACACTCTGAATCGGCTGGCCAAGACTTCAGCTATGCTACGTGTATTCGTGAATAGAAGGACGGAGTTCTGCCCCTCGATCAGTTTACGCATAACCCTGAGTCGGGCCGCGACCTCTGGATGTGCATAGAGCTTTGCCGCAAGCTCGTAGTCCTCTGGCTCAGCTACCGGATAAAGTATCTGGAGCTGCATGTCACGTGCAACTGGGACTCTTATGACCTCAACAGGCCTCCATGTGCCTACAAGGAATTTCGCAACGAGCTCAGGACTACCAATCGTTGCTGAGAGACCGACTATCTGAAAATCATGTTCAGTTATCAGTCGGAGACGTTCCAGAGCGAGAGAAAGCTGGGTTCCCCTCTTATCCTCTGCGAACTCATGGATCTCGTCAACTATTACCCATCGGATCTGCTTCAGATGTCTCCGAAGGATTCTGCCCGGAAGTATGGCCTGCAGCGTCTCAGGTGTTGTTATCAATATGTCTGGAGGGCTGCGAGACTGCTGATACCTCTCTCTAACCTCGGTGTCCCCATGCCTAACCGATATGTGAATATCAAGGTTCTGACACCACCACTGCAACCTCTCAAGAAGGTCTCTGTTGAGTGAGCGTAAGGGAGTTATGTAGAGAACTTTCACACCTACTGGTCTTTCAACCGTCTCAAGAAGGCGGCTAAAAATTGGTAGGAATGCGGCTTCCGTCTTTCCAGTTCCAGTTGGCGCTATCAAAAGCACGTTTTTGCCCTCTAGAATTGGCCTTATCGCTTGTGCTTGAGGGTCGGTTGGTTTAGCGAAACCTCTCTGCTCAACCAGCTTTCGAACTGGTTTAACTAGGAGGTCGAACGGGTTCTTTTCTTCCAGCACTATGAACCTACAGAGAAAGGTGGAGTAGCTGAATAAAAGAATGCCTGAATGGCAAAGATAAGGTTGATAAGAGGAAGATAAGAGGACATTTGGAGGGGCTGGTTATGTTCGAGATATCGGAGCCGCGTGAAGGCTGTTATGGCTCTAAAACTGTACATGACATAACATGGAATGGGGAATGGATTGGATATGCCAACGTTAACTATATCCAGCTAGATGATGTTAAGACGTTTAGAAAGTATACAAAGCGTAAACTATCTGTTGGTCAGCCATACGGCGTACAAGTTTTCATCGACTCTGTGAAAGGGAAGGTCAGTGCTCAAACCCTCGGGAAGGATGGGCTGCATGGTCTTGTGTCCGCGCTTAAGAAGAAGTTTTCGGGTCTTGAGGAAAGAGACATATTCATCCTTGAGCTTAATATGGGCGGAAAAACAATAGTTGGTCGAGGTTCAGACTTCTAGTCTAAAACCAAGAATAAATTGCATCATAGGTCGGGTCTAAAGACGAAGCTCAGAGGATTGTCGGGGCTTATCTTCATCGTAGCATTAGTATATGTTGGGACTTTTGGGACTCTTCTTGGCCTCCGTTTTCTATTGAGGACAGAGTATCCTCTAGCAGTAGTTGAAGGCAACAGCATGAATCCAACCTTCCTAGATGGCGACTTACTTGTCATTCGGGGGGAGCCTGCTGAGACGATTACTGTAGGTACCGTGATCGTTTTTCACAGTCCGAATGAGTATGATCGGTTCATCGTTCATCGAGTTGTGGATATAATCGTTTCGAATGGTCAAGTCAGCTTCGTCACCAAGGGAGACAACAACTGGCTAGTCGACCCATGGAGAGTGCCGGAGAGAAACGTTGTCGGAGTTGTACTCTACAGGGTTCCATCCATAGCGCCGTTGGGTAAGGTTTTGCTCTTAATCCAGACTCCTGCTGGACGGATAGCTACTGGCACACTTATCGTCCTTATCCTTGTTGCCGACCTATATTATGAAAACCGAGTTAAAAAGTCAGACAAAGGCGCTTCAGCTGGTGCACATGTATAAGTACTCAGATTTTGGCCTGCGGCCTCCTGATTTATAAAGGTTTTATAAAGCTGTATGAGTTTAATTCAATTGGCTGACTTAAATGCCAAAGGTTGCAGCTACGGTGAACATTGAGAATGTAGTGGCCTCTGCAATTCTCAATCAGAACATAGACCTCAATTCCATTGTAAAGACATTCCCGAGTGTTGAATACAGACCTGAGCAGTTTCCTGGACTTGTTTTTAGGTTGAAGAAACCGAAGACTGCGACTTTAATCTTTAACTCTGGTAAAATGGTATGTACTGGAGCGAAGTCTGAGAGTCAAGCAAAGAAGGCAGTTCGCAAGGTGGTTCAGGAACTTAAGGAGAATGGTATGTTAATCACTGGTAAGGTTGAGATTCAGGTGCAGAACATTGTTGCGTCAGCTTCTCTAGGTGGTAGAATCGACCTTGAAAAGAGTGCGTTCACGCTGGGCAGAACCATGTATGAACCAGAACAGTTTCCAGGTCTTATCTATAGGATGGATGACCCTAAGGTGGTTATTCTACTCTTCGCGAGTGGAAAACTTGTCTGCACTGGGGCTAAACGTGAAGAAGAAGTTTTCAAAGCTGTCAACAAGTTGCACCAGAATCTAGAGGATGAACATTTAATCTCCTATGAGTAGCCTTCTCTTTGCGTCCTTTAAATGTTTGAGCTTTCACGGCTCATGAAGTTAGCAGCTTAGCCTCATCGGTAATGACATATCGGTGGCGGTTCTTAAGTTCCTGTTTCTTACCTGCATTCCATCCGCTTACTTCTTGATAGTAGCCTGTGATTCTGCTCCAATGCTCTAGTGCTGCCCCCTCAGCGTTACAGTTGGGACACTTGTCAAGCAGTCCATACGATACCTGCTTGCAAGTTTT
>JAWBNY010000090.1:0-5597 GCA_038826985.1 Bathyarchaeia archaeon
TCGTATCTCTCTTAAAGGGTCGGTTATATCCAAGATGAGTATTATAGCATCGGCACTAGCAGTTTCTTCAAGAGTTGACTTAAACGCTTCTACCAAGATGACAGGCACATTGTCTATAAAGCCTACTGTATCTGTAAGCATAGCTTTCCTTCCAGCAAAAGATACAAGTCTTGTATATGGGGAAAGAGTTGTAAAAAGGCCAAGGTTGACAGGCTTAGACTCCTTTGTTAGCCAGTTAAATAGGCTTGTCTTCCCAGCGTTCGTGTAGCCCGCCAGAGCAACTGTGGGAAGACCTATCTCCAACCTCTTGAGACGACGTAGCTCTCTCTCTTTTCTTATCTCTCTGAGCTGCTTGCGTATATGGGATATTTGTCTTTTAGTATCTTCTATATATACGTCGACTTCATACCTTCCTAGCCCCATAAATCCTGGCTGTTCTCCAAGCCTAGCTAACTTAATAGACTCTTTTATCTTCGGTAGCTGATATCTCAGCTTTGCTAGCCTGATCTGAAGGTGTGCCTCCTTTGTAGTTGCTCGCCTAGCAAAGACTTCGAGAATTAGTTGGAAGCGATCAATGACTTCTACCCCAGTTAACTTGGCAAGGTTGTAAGCCTGAATCGGTTTTAGAGTGTTCTCCACGATAACCTTCTCGGCTCCAAGCTCCTTAACTAGACGAGCTATTTCCTCAGCTTTCCCGCTGCCAACAAGAAATCTTGAGTCAGTTTTTCTAGTCTGCTCTACAGAGCCGACAACAGTATAGCCTGCCGCTTCTGCCAAGCTTCTCAGCTCAGATAGATTGGAATCTTCTCTAGGCCCAAGCTTCTGAACAATCAATACCTTCGTTCTTCAACATCCTCCGCTTCACCTTGCTTGTTTCGCATTATGGCAATATCACCGAGAGTGAGTTCACTAGGTTTAGGTAATTTCTCATCAACAGGTACATCAGCCATCGCAACCTTAAGCTTAACCTTTAGCACGCGCTCAAGCTTCTGCACAAGCGCATCAGGCGGCACAAGTTTGCCGCTCTCCAGCTTCTGTATAACCGATGCTTTCTCTGCGATCTTTCGACTCAAATCTTCTTGACTTAGTCTTAATGCCTCCCTCGCTTTACGTATCACTTGACCGTAGTCAGGAATCAACTCTTCGCCTTCCGAGATACTAGGTTTAGAAGGTTCACGTCTTCTGACATTAATTCTCGGCCTAGACACCGCTAAACTCTGAGACAAAGGTTGACTAATCTGGGTTCTAGGCTTTTGGGGTGAAGTTTTCATCGTTGAGCATGCTTTGCAAACAATTAATTCTGACCCATCGATGATTACTTGGTAACGTCTGCCAAATATGGGGTTACCGCAGATCTCGCAGTCCATATCTAAACCTTCCTTGGAGCACCATACTTAATTTTAGTCGAAATGATACTTGAAGGTTGCTAGAAGAGGCCTGGAAGTGAAAACCGTAAATGCGAATCTGATGAGGATTCGTGCTGTCGCAAACTACCAGTTTGGCGCAGACGTAGGCAAAGAACTGTTTCCAGAAGATGTTTCTATACGATGTTCAAAGAAGACGGGTAGGATCCGCCATATATTTTTACACGGTATGCTCTTAGCTACCCTGAGACCTAAAGACGGTTTACTATCCTTAAGCATAGAGGGAGCTCGAAGACTTCAAAGAGTACTTAGCTTTCCTAGGTTACGAGTTGTTGTATGTGAAGAAGTAGCCGAGTTTATTCTAAAGGGAGGCGATGTTTTCGCCCGACATCTAGTAGATGCTGATAAGACGCTGAGAGCTGGAGAGGAAGTTCTCGTAGTCTCACCTAAGGATGAGCTTCTTGGAGTAGGAAAAGCATTATTGGCCGGAAACGAGATGTTAATGTTCAAAAGAGGAGTCGCTGTAAAAATGAGGTGGGGGGTGAGGCAACAATGATGCGTAGGATCAGTCAGAGACAAGCTAGAAGAATGATGGAGCAGATGGGTATGAAGGTAGAGCCTCTTAGAGACGTTGTCCAAGTAGTAATAAAGATGCACGGTCGAGAACTCTTGATAGATCATCCAGAAGTTACGGTTACATATATTCAAGGTCAAGCCGTTTACCAAGTAGTCGGCGGCAAGAGTGCAGAAGTTTCAGAGGTTAAACCGGAATCTCCCTCAGAAGAAGATGTACAGCTTGTTGCACAGCAATCTAATGTTACACCCGAGTTGGCCCGCAGAGCCTTGGAGGAAACGAAGGGAGATCTAGCTCAGGCAATTCTTCTCTTAACTCAAAGACGAAGCTATCAGTAGATATCGAAGTATAAATTGTCTAGTCTACATATGTATGCGGCTTGAACTAATGTTTTTAGATTATGGAGAAAGGAGTACAGAACATAAAAATCCAGCATTCTTCTGTTCTCTCAGCGCTGTCTTGAACAGTGTTTGGTTCTAGCGCCAGCCAAACCCTATCCTTATTGGGATGTCGACAAAGGAACAATTTTAAGGATGACCTTTACACTAGTAAGTCGGAGTAGATTAAGCATGAGCAGAGAGTTCACGACTATCTGGGCTGGCGAAGAAGTCAAGGTCAACATACCTGAAGCAAACTTGCTCAATGTAATCGAGCCACATGAGAAACCGGAGCTAAAAAACCCGGAAGAGAAGCTGAGGAAGCTATTGGAAAACCCGATTGGCGGAAAGAAGCTAGTAGATATAGTCAAACCAGGAAACAAGGTGGCCCTCATATCCTCGGAGTTCGGTAGACTACCCTTCACATGGATATTGGCACCAGTTGTCGTAGATGTGCTTAAGAAGAACTGCGGGGTACGTGATGAAGATATTATACTTGTAAATGCTCCAGGAACCCATCAGACAGAGGAGGAACAGCAGCAAAACCCCCTTATACCCAAGCTTTGGGGTCCACTATACGGGAAACATAAGCTGGTTCTTCATGACTGCGACAAGAAAGACAAGCTAGCATACATGGGTGAGACCACCCTCGGAACCCCTGTTTGGATCAATAAGACAGTAGCTGAATGTGACGTTAAAATAGGGTTTGGGGAACTCAAGCCACATCATGCCGCTGGCCACTGCGGTGGAGGCAAGATCGTAAACCCAGGCATCTGTGGAAGAGCCTCCATAAGCTCAATGCATAAGAGGGTGATGTGTAAAGGCTTCCGTGAGTTCTCAATAGGGGCCGACCCCAGAAACCAGGTGAGAAGAGACATCAACGAGTCTGCGCAGGTAGCAGGCTTAGACTTTAAGATAGATGCGATAACAAATCCCGTCAGCAGAAATCTCATAGATGTCGTTGCAGGTGACGTGATCAAGGAATATGAGGCAGGGGTCAAACTGGCTCAGGAAACCTGGGCAACTAAGGTGAAGAAGAAATCAGACATAGCAATCTATCTACCTAGAGAAGGTGATGCGTATCTTACAGGAGCATTCATGTACACGCCTATCACATCAGACATGGCTACGAAAGATGACGGTATAATAATACCTGTTGTACCAGCCCAAAACGGCTACTCAAGGCCTGGCACACACCAAGCTTTCCCACCCAAGATTATGAGGCTTAGCTCCAAGGAAATGGGTTACAGGCTCGCAGAAGGGTCATATGATGGAAGAGATATGTCGCTGATGTGGCAGACTAAGAGGATATATGAGGAAAAGACAACAATACTTGTAACAAAGTATCCTAGAGATGCAGCTGCGGCAATCGGTTTCAAGAACGTCGTTAGGTCAGTGCAGGCTGCCTTAGATGAGGCTTTCAAGATCAAGGGTAAAAATGCCACGGTCTCTGTAATCTATCAACACAACCACATGTATCCAATCTACACCTAAACCTATCCCCTCTTTTTTAAGTCAAGTCTTCGTAAGCGGTATGATTCATCTCGGTGAATATTCGTTCTTAACTAACAGGCAATACTAGAGCATGAGTGCCCATGGCCAAGCTTGGTGTAATAGCTGATGACCTAACTGGAGCAAGCGATACTGGAGTACAGTTTTCAAAGCTTGGACTTCGGACCATAGTGGTCTGGGAACTGTCATACACTAAGAAGGCTGCTGGTACAACGGATGTATTGGTAGTCGACACCGAGAGCAGAGCTGACGACCCAGAGATTGCCTACATGAAAGCTAAAGAGGCGGCAACAAGCCTCCTTGAAGTTGGAGTCTACCCGGTCTTCAAGAAGATCGACTCAACCCTCCGGGGAAACATAGGGGCTGAACTTGACGGCGTCTGCGACGCTATGGGTGACCCAGTCGTCTTTGTTGCTCCCGCTTTCCCAAGAAATCGTAGGACTACTGTGAAAGGATATCAATTACTCGATGGTGTTCAACTCGAACATTCATTTTTGAAGTATGATAGACTTGCACCTGTTGGATGCTCTCATATAGCTTCTATTATACGAAAACAGAGTCGAAGGCTTGTGAAGCAGATACCCCTGAAACTCGTCTCCTCGGGTATAGCCTCGCTTCAGTCTAGGATTCGTTCATGGGTTAAAAGCGGATTCAGAATCTTCGTGCTTGACGCGGTAACAAATGCACATTTGAACACAATCGCAATGGCAGCTTCAAGGTTCAGCTCTACTGTTCTTCTCTGCGGCTCAGCGGGCTTGGCTGAGGAGATACCATATGTAATCAACCTTATCCCGGAAGGGGGACAAGTTCTGGTTGTAGCGGGTAGTCTTAGCGAAGTAACGAAGAGGCAGGTAACATATATAGAAAAGTGTCTCAAGACAAGCCGGATAACCGTTAATTTGGACTCGATCATTCGCAGCAAATATTCAAGAGTCAGTGAAGTGGAAAGGGCTGTAAACCTTCTTAGGAGAGAGTTGGATACCACATCGGTGGGGATATTAACCTTAGAAAAATCTGCGACGCATATGACCGAGAAGACGCATCACCCTGAACATGTCGAAACGCCTTCAAGGCATGTAATCTTGGAAACTCTTGGGCATGCTGCCGCAGAAGCTATGAGGCCTGAGTTATCAGGTATAGTTGTGACAGGAGGGGACACGGCTATGGCAGTTGTAAAGGCTATTGGTGCATACTCAATAAAGCTGGAAGACGAGGTTGAGGCCGGAGTGGCGGCTGGCACGTTGTCTGGTGGACCTTGGAGTGGAACTAGAATTTTGACTAAGGCAGGGGCTTTTGGCGATGACTCTACTCTTCTGCGGGCGCTGTGCTATCTTAGAAGGAGGCAAACATTTAGACCTAGGTCTTAGCTACCTACTTGTGAGTGCCAAACATCCGCGCAGGTTCCTGGTATGTAAGTTTCTGTGGTAACGTGATGGTTATTAGCTAAGTTAACCATCCTTTGATTTGATATAGCCTCAACATCTTGAGTTGGTGATGCCGCTTTGGATAGACCTGTAGTAGCTGTGACTATGGGGGATCCTGCGGGGTCAGGACCGGAGATTGTGCTGAAAGCGCTGACGAGGCATCATCTGCTATCAAAAGCCAAGTTTGTACTTGTTGGAGACATGGGTGTTTTCAAAAAGGCGGCTGACATAGTGGGTGCCGAAGGCCTCCGCTTCGCTGAGACTGAAGAGCATTTCATAGCTGAAGATGAACCTAATTTGCTTAATGTAGTTGACCTAAAAAATGTCGACTCTAGTAAGCATGTGT
>JAWBNY010000091.1:0-5560 GCA_038826985.1 Bathyarchaeia archaeon
ACGCCATCCTCATAAGCTATGGGAACCTTCTGACTCTGGCTAAAGACCTACCTAAAGGCTTGGGCTACATCGCCAGCATCCCGTCCCCGCCCAGACCAGAATTTGTGAAGCAGGCTGCAGCAGCAGGTGCGGATGGGTTGAAATTCACTCACTTCGGTAGCCTCAGAGACCCGAACCTCGGTGCACTTCAGCCAATCGCAGCTGCCTGCGAGGAATACGGTTTGGTCTTCATGCCAGAAGTGGTTCCTCAGGACGAGAACCATAACACCCTCTACGACCAAGTCGCATCCGCGGCTCGTTTGGCCCAGGAAGCCGGAGGAGACCTTGTGAAGACAGCATATACCGGAAGCACCGAATCCTTCAGGGAAGTAGTCAACCTCTGCCCTATTCCTATAGTCATCCTAGGTGGACCGAAGATGGAGAGTGACCTAGAGCTTCTTCAGGTGGCGGAGGGCTGTATGCAGGCAGGGGGTGCAGGCACCTGCTTTGGAAGGAACATCTTTCAGCATAAGGATCCGAAAGCTATCACTGCTGCCATCTGCAGGATCGTCCACGACGGGGCCACCGCGGATGAAGCTTTGAGGACTCTGAAATAGAAACCTTTTTTCTTCTCCTTCTTTAGGCTCTTATATCCTGTCTATGAGAGGTCTGAAGAAGGGCTCAAGGCCCAGCTCCAGCTGCCTGTAAAGCTCAAACATCTCTTCATATCGATCAAAGTTGTCTGGGTTCGGCTGAACCTTATCCACAGTCGGGTTCTCAACACTCGATACAGCATCTTGGAAGTTTTTGTACATTCCTGTGCCTACAGCGATGAGGCAGGCTAGGCCTAAGGTGCTTGTTTCCAGTTCCCTCAGACGGCAGACAGGGATCCTGAATACATCTGCTATTATCTGTCTCCATAGACGGCTCTTTGCTCCTCCTCCTGTGGCAACGATGAGGTCTGAAGTGCTCCCAGGGTTTGCCGTTTTTATGTTCTCCCAGCAGAGTCTCAGGTGATAGGCAACGCCTTCCAAGATTGCTCGAAACATATGGGCTCGCGTATGACCCATGCAAAGGCCGAAGAAGACTCCGCGAGCGTGAGGGTTCAGTCTACCCTCCTCCGAGACCGTTCTTCCACCGTAGGCTCTCTCCCCCATAAGGTGGGGTAGGACTATAAGGCCGTCGGAACCTGGCTCGATCTTCTCTGCTTCAGAGGTTAAAAGCTCGAAGGTGCTTACTCCCTCCCTCTCTGCACGCAGGTTCTCCTCATAGCAGAAGGTGTTCTTGAACCATTGGGGCATGGTTCCAGCGACGCCTAGGATACAGAGGGTAGTTCTAGACCTATGGCTCAAGGCGTCATTTTGAGACATCCACCAGATCCCTGGCCCAGTGCCTAGGTAGATCAGGATATTCCCAGGCTTCAAGACCGACCGCTCAACGTTCCGCCCTATCCCGAAGTCGGCTGTGCCAGCTATCACAGGTGTGCCAGCAGCCAATCCAGTCTCGTTAGCAGCCTTCTCCGTTATCTCTCCCACTATCTTCTCGGAGGGATAGACCTCCGGTAGCTTATCATGGGCAAGACCGATGTAGTCGACAACCTTCCAGTTCCACGTCTTCTTCTCTGAGTCATACATTGCAGTTCCGGGAGGGTCGGTGGTGTCAGTGCAGAAGGTGTTACTAAGCTTCATACGGATGAAGTCTTTTGGGAGCAACACTTTGTATGTCTTCTCGAAAGCTTCTGGAGCATGCCTCTTTATCCATAGAATCTTCGGCGCTGTCGAGGTGAAGTAGGGTTGGGGGACACCTGTCTCTTTGCTAACCTCCTCTACAAGCTGAACAGTTCTCCTATCTGGCCAGCTTAGACAGGGAAATAGGGGATTTCCGTCTTTGTCCACTAAGATTGGAGCATGCATCTGGGCGCAGGTGGCGACTCCAGCTATGTTCTTAGTGTCGATACCCTCCGTGACTTTTCGGATCTCTCGAACCACGCTTTCCCACCACTGCCTTGGATCCTGCTCTAGCCAGCAAGGTTTCACATGTCTGGAGATGTTCTCCTCGCTGGCACTTGCCACCGCCTTAAAGGACGCATCGTAAAGTACAGTCTTCGTAACTGAGGTACCGATGTCACATGTGAGAAAATACTTGCCTACCAACTGTGAGACCTCGATGGTGGGAATCTTAGCTGAGGAAGAATATTAATAAAACTGTATATGATAGAGGACGAGGAAGTGAGTTTGAAGTGAAAGCTGCGCTGCTCTTTGAGAAGGATGACATACGCATCGTCGACCTTCCAATGCCCACCATAGGGCCAAACGACATACTTCTACGTGTCAGAGCGGCCAAAATATGCCCAACAGACATCAGGAAGTACCGTCTAGGCTCCAAGGATACTAGAATCAGGTCCTTACCCATGAACCTTTGCCACGAATACACGGGAGAGATCGTTGACATCGGCGAGAACGTTGAGGGGTTCAAGAAGGGTATGCGGGTGACTGGATATGGCTTTGTTGGAAATGCCGAGTACGTAAAGCTGGACACTCGACCAAAGAACCCATACTTCGTAAATGCGATCCTAGAGCTTCCACCCAACGTTTCCTACGAGGAGGGAACCTTCGTCATTCCCCTCTCCGAGTGCATCCACAGCGTTGTTGACCAAGCATCCCTGAGATTTGGCGACACCGTAGTTATTATCGGCGCTGGCCACATGGGCCTAATGCAGGTCAACATAGCTCACTGGTGCGGGGCCTACGTGATCGTCACCGATATGGATGAGGAGAGGCTGGAACTTGCCAAGGAGTTCGGTGCCGACGCAGTCATAAACCCGTCTAAGGAGAACGTAATTGAGGCTGTAAAAAGGCTGAACAACGGCAACTTGGCTGACTGCTCCATCGCCACCCTCGGTGTTCCAGCTGTAATCCAACAGGCAATCGACGTCACTCGGAACTGTGCCCGCGTCGTCCTCTTCGGAGGCTCACCAGCCGGCACAATCATGCAGTTTGACCCAAACGACATCCACTATAGTGAGAAATTGCTCGTCGGCGTCGAGGGAACCGGTGTACCTCCTTGTACTCATCCTGAGAAGAGGCCTCAAGCCCTCAGGCACATAGCGAACGGAAAGATCAATGTGAAGAGGCTAATAACCCATATCATGCCTATGACGGACATCGTTAAGGCCTATGAGATGATCGAGCGGAAGCAGGCACTCTCAATATTCCTTATACCCTAGCCCCTCCTTTTCAGAACGCTTTGTTCAGGCTCATGGATAAATACAACTTCCAAGCTATTCCTACAACTAAGAGGTAATAGTCTTGTCTAATACTATGAAAGCAGCTGTAAAAACAGCGCAGGGTGACTTTGAAATAAAGGAGGTTCCGATACCGGAGATCACTCGTCCAGACTATGTTTTGGCAAGGGTCAGGGCAGCAGGTGTATGTGGAAGCGACCTCCACTCTTGGAAGGTTCCAAGACCTGAAGCCGTAGGTAAGATAACAGGCCACGAGCTAGCTGGTGATGTAGTTGCTGTTGGGGAAGACGTCACCAATGTGAAGCCCGGTGACAGAGTAGGTATAGAATCGGTTGTCTCCTGCGGCCGATGCTACTGGTGCAGGGTAGGACAGTACCATCTGTGTCCGGATCTATCGAAGATTAGGAACGCGACTCTAGCACGGGCCTTTAGTCAATATGTCGTTGGTCCGGCAGAGAAGTTCTATCCTATACCGGATAATGTAGGCTATGCGGAGGCCGCCATCATGGATGTCTACGGTACGAGTGTCCACGCGGTCAATAGAACTGGCTTGAGGATGGATCAGACAGCAGTAATAATAGGCGCCGGCCCCATAGGGCTTAGCCTCCTAGATTTGGTGAATATAGCCGGAGCTAGGGGGATAATAACAGACATCATAGACTTTCCGCTGGAGTTCGCTAGGAAGACGATGAATGCGTATGAAACAATCAACACTGCGAAGCAGGACCCGGTTAAAAGAGTGATGGAACTCACCCACGGGCGGGGAGCAGACGTCGTGTTCGAATGTGTCGGCGGGAGAGCAGCCTCTAAGGCCTTGCGCCAAGCAGTTTCCCTCGTCAGGAGGAAAGGCAAGGTCGGACTTGTGGGGGCTTTGAGCCCTGAAATGGCTCTTGTCCTCGACTGGCCAAAGGTTCAGTGGGGTGAGATAGACATCGTTCCTGTCTCAGGCTTCTATTTCTGGGGCAACGACCCTGAGTTCCAGATAGTGACAGACCTACTAGCCCAAGGTAAGCTTCACGCGACGGAGATGATCACTCACAGGTTCCCTCTGGACCAGATCAATGAGGCCTTCGAGACAGCTGTGAACAAGGAGAAGACAAACTCCATTAAAGTAGTTGTAATCCCGTAGACATATTCCTATCGCATATTTTTCATCTTTTTCTATCTGGAAAAGCTCCTTTTTCTTTTTCCTATGGTTGCCTCTGCAAGGTATTATTTGGGCAATTGTATAGACTGCTCCCGATCCGCCTTCCGTTTCATGGTTGATTTTCCTCGGAAGCGGAATTTTGTGAGGCCTCCTCAGCAGGCAGATTCATGATACCGTTAGAATCATGGCTGTATTGAACAGGTAAATGCGGGCTACTTAAAGAGAGTCAGGGCTCCAGCTGTCGCTGCGTTTCTCCACGATGTAGCAACGTCCTTAAAACGGGGCTCCTAGGACAGGTCTGAAGAACCCTGCATTGTCAAGGCTTGAGTCTGTGAGGCCTCTCATGTATTTTCCGTTGTGGTTTGTCTTTCAAGGGGCTTCGTTCAGCTTTCCAAATTATATTTGAAGCTCTTCTGCTCCGACGATGTTTGATGCAATAGATCTGGCCAAGGAAAGCATCTTGTTTAAATAGTTGGGGAAGATGGTCTATAACCTGCGTACAGTAGAAATTCTTTCTTGATTTTGTATCGGAAGGATTTCTTTCTGTATAGTAGTATTAGAGAGGTGAGAGTTATGGGTTACCAAAAACGCGGTTTTGCACCGAGGACGATGCATAAGGCAGTATGCTCAGATTGCGGGAAAGAATGCGAAGTGCCGTTTGAGCCGAAAGCGGGCAGACCAGTGTACTGTAGAGAATGTTTTGCAAAGCGTAGAGCATACTAGATGTTAAAAACGTCTATACAGTATACATACCGTCTCTTCTTCTTTTGTGGCCATTTCTTTTTAGTTTTTGCTTCTTCTTCGGCTACAACACGTTCTTATTATGCTCGGCAAGCTTGGTATTGAGGATTTAATAGCTATGAGAAGACCGGGCTTTACTCCCTACCTGAGTTGTGGCTTAGCTGTGAGGTGAGCAATTTTCCGCTGGGTTGCAGGTGAAAGATGCCGAGTATTAATATTCAGCACTCCTCTATATTCAAAGGTGAGAAATTTATTTACATTATGATATCCTGTAAATTTTTGGAGAATAAGGTTGATGAGTCTTGAACTTAAGTTCCTCGTCTGCATGTTCATGGTGTTGATTGTTCTTCCTTTGACAGCTAGAGTCGCGGCGGATATAAACGGGCAACAGGCTGGGGTATCGCTTGGAAGCCGTTTCCGAAGAATGATAGGTTGGCTACATTCATTAA
>JAWBNY010000092.1:0-5426 GCA_038826985.1 Bathyarchaeia archaeon
TGCCAGTTCAATTATCATGTCCCCGGCTGAGGCAGGTATTGAGAGGACGGTTTCCCCCTCGGAGACCCCTGATGGTAGGCCAGGTGTCATAATACAGATTTACCACACCCTTGGCTATGCCCTAAAAGCCCAGATGATAGCTCGTATAGGTAAGTGTGTAATGACTTGCCCGCTAACTGCTGCATTTAACGCTCAGTTTGAGACTCCATCGAAGCTGCTTAGAGTAGGGAAAAGTCTAAGCTATTTTGGTGATGGATTCCAGAGCCGTGACATCCTAGGAGACCGGAAGATATGGAGGATCCCGGTCATGGATGGAGAATTCGTTGTGGAGAGGCGATTCGCTGTCAGGCGTGGTGTGGCGGGCGGCATGTTCTTAATCATGGCAGCTGATAGAAGTTCTTGCCTTAGCTCTGCTAGGACCGCTGTAGACGCCATTGCAAACATCAATGGGGTAATTCTTCCTTTTCCCGGAGGAATATGTCGCAGTGGCTCAAAGGTAGGCTCACTAAAATATAAGTTGCCTGCGTCCACAAATCACCTTTATTGCCCAACCTTAAGAAGAATTGTTCAGGAAAGTAAAGTTCCAGATGACGTTTCCTGCATATATGAGGTGGTGGTAAACGGACTCAACCTTAACTCTGTGAAGAAAGCTTTGGCCAAAGGTATAAGAGCTGCAGTTTCTGTCCGTGGAGTTGTGAAGATATCAACTGCAAACTATGGAGGTAAACTGGGGCCATACAAGGCTTTCTTGAGAGAAATTCTAGACCTATAACACTTGTTAGTAGCAGAAGAAGGCTTGGAGCCCCTTGTTTGCGAAGAGTGAGGAAGCTTTCTGTCTTAACCGTTCATAGTAGTCGCTTTCTCTGGAAAGCGCTTTACGGATTCTTGTTAAATGACTTGGATAGTTGCACATGATCGCCTCCTCTATTGCAAACCAATTTCCCGCTTTTATGTTCAACCGATCGACAAGAACTCGAGTAACTTTCACTCTACGAAGCTCATCTGCCAAGTCTTCAAGCATTTCCTCACCCAATATTGGAATTACGGGTCCTATGAAGGCGTAGGTGGATAAACCTGCATCTCCAAGTTTCTCTAATGCATCGATTCTGCTCCATGAGGATGAGGCGTTGGGCTCGAAGACCAACCGCACTTTCTCGTCCAATGTTGTTATGGTCAGGCCAACCTCACAGCTAGTGAACCGACGGAAAAGGTCGATGTCACGACATACTAACGCTGATTTCGTGAGAATCGAAACAGGAAAATCTGCCTCAAGTAAGCTTTGTAGGCAGCGTCTTGTTAAGCAGTATTTCTCCTCCAAAGGTTGGTACGGGTCTGTTACGCTGCTTAATAGAACAGGAGCTGGGCTCCTCATATGAAGCTGCTGTTTCAAGACTTCAGGTGCGTTGACCTTGACGTCAACAAACTCCCCCCAGTTCTCTGGGTGAGGCCAATATCGGAGCATAAACCGTGCGTAGCAATAGACGCAGCCGTGTTGGCAACCTATGTATGGGTTGACCGAGTATGAGACTCCGTAGATCCGGCTCAAGCTTAGGACGCTTCGACACTTTACATGTCTAACTCTCAGCATTGACCTCTATAGCTTGAGGAACGCTCGGTTAATTAAATATGATTTGAATACGCTGACAATGGTGGTAAACCAGAACGCAGAGTAGCTATTGACGGGATTTATACGTATACTGTTGTCTTTATATCGATGAGGAGCTCCATCCCTCAATAGAGGGGAAGGATGCGTCAGGATAAAAACGCCAAAATTGTTCGTATGGTCAAGAAGAAAATGCCTTGGGCAGCTCATTTGATCGAAGATGCGAAAACGGCTCTTGACTTGAATCTTCTGGACGTTGAGACAAGAGTTCCCTACGGAAGTATGTGTCCGGTCTGTAAGGGTGTTCGCATGCTGTGCCATAAGGCAAGGTGCCCAATCACTACAAAGCTATATGCTTATCTCAAGGTTAAAGGCGCCTTAGAAAGTCCAGAAATAGACGGCTCCTCTCCTCCGGGCATTTTCATTGGAAGATTTGGATACCCACGTGTCTTGGTTGGACCGATGGTTCCACCTTTACATGGGAATACCCGCGTCTATGATTACCCGGAAGAATGGTTTGGCATGACTATTGATGAGATAGTGGATTTCCGGTTAAGACTTGTCAGAGGTATGCATAGGGCTGACGTCAGGGTGCCTGAATCTGACGATAAAATTCTTGAAGAGACACGTTTTCTCGCCATGGCTGAAGAAAGTGTAGATGTAGAGCTCAACCTGAGATATAGACCTCGGACAACATTCGTCCTTAATGATGAAGTCCAGCCCATGGGGCCTTCAGCGCCGATGGAAAGGATGAGACTTGGCAATTTTCACTTAAACCCGAAAATTGAGGCTGCCTTCTACGACCATGACCTGAAGGCGACAGAAGCGACTATAAAATTATACGATGAAGGTGTCCCTGTCTCTAAGCTTCAGAAAGCACTCAGTGTGGGTGCCTTCGGTCTCAAGAAAAGGAGACGTCTAGTTCCTACACGTTGGAGCATAACTGCAGTGGATAGCATGCTAAGTCTGAACCTAATTGAAAAAATCAAGAATTTTCCACTCCTCAACGAATATAGGGTTTATGAGTCTACATACTTAGACAACCGGTTTGAAGTGATTCTGCTTCCAGAATCTTGGAAGTATGGAGCGATAGAGGCCTGGTACCCGGGTACTATATGGAACCCGGGTAGGGAAGACGTATTCCTCTTTGGAGACTCAGAGAGTTATTGGGGTAGAAGAACTTACGCCCAGATGGGTGGGTGCTACTATGCAGCTCGGTTGGCCGTTTGTGAACTTCTCCAGAGAGAGCGACGTCAAGCCGCTGCCTTAGTGCTAAGGGAGGCTCATCCGGGCTACATAATGCCTGTTGGAGTCTGGCAGGTCAGAGAAAACGTTCGCAACGCCCTAAGAAACCCCCCACTCAAGTTTAGCAGTCTAAAGGACGTTCTTGAACGCTTAAACAAAAGATTTGATATACCACTGAGTGCTTGGGTGAGGAATAGTGAACACCTTAAAGATGCCTTGAGGCAGACGAAGATTACACAGTTTCTCCAGTAGAAAATATCCCATGTGAGTGAGACATTCCTTATCTTAAGAGGAGGCACCAACGTTCATGCTCGTAGGAGTGGTAGGGAAACCGAACGTGGGCAAGTCCACCTTTTTTAGCGCAGCCACCTTACTGCCTGTGGCTATTGAGAACCGTCCTTTTACAACGATTAAGCCCAACATAGGCATAGCATACATACGGACTCCATGTGTTCATCCGGAGCTAGGAGTTGCAGATAATCCGAATAATAGCCTCTGCATAGGCGGTGTCCGTCTTATTCCCATAGAACTTGTTGACTGTGCAGGCCTTATCTCAGGCTCTTGGCAGGGAAAGGGGCTGGGAAACTATTTTCTAGATGAGATTAGGAAGGCAGATGCCCTGATACATGTGGTTGATGCCGCAGGCGCCACGGATGAAGGAGGTCAACCGTGCCCGCCTGGAACGCGTGACCCGCTAAAAGATGTTGAGTTTCTTGACCTTGAGTTAAGTATTTGGCTTAACCAGATCATTCAGAAAGATTGGAGAAGGATCACGCAGATGGTTGAGATGAAGCACAGCAGCTTGGTAGACTGTTTAGCTGAACGTCTGGCAGGGCTTTCGATCCGGAGGCTCCACATCGCAGAAGCAATAGAAAAAGAGAAGCTAGATCCAGAGAGACCAACTGTATGGAGTGAAGATGAGCTTCTCAGTTTCAGCAGGAAGCTTCTCAAAATAGCTAAGCCAATGTTGATCGCTGCAAACAAGGTAGACCTTGCTTACGCTGAGGCAAACGTCAAGCGTCTAATGGACGCTGGTTTTAAAGTAATTCCCTGCTGCGCAGAGGCTGAGCTGGTACTAAGAAGGGCCGCAGAGAAAAAGCTGATCAACTATGTCCCGGGAGACTCCTCTTTCAGCTATAGGGATGAAGCAAACATAACTCTTGAGCAACGCCGCGCATTAACGCTGATTCAGGAGCGGGTGCTAGCCAAATGGGGAAACACAGGGGTCCAGGAAGCGATTAATTCAGCATACTTTAACCTTCTCGAGATGATAACCGTCTACCCTGTCGAGAACCCCGAACACTTCTGTGATAGAGATGGCCGTGTTCTACCAGATGTTTACCTTGTTCCAAAAGGTACAACAGCCCGTCAACTTGCATACATGATACACAGCGACCTAGGCAACAGCTTCCTCTACGCGGTCGATGCCAGAACCAAGATGCGGCTGGGTGAAGACTACGTCCTTAGGGATCGTTCCGTTATCTCAATCGTTTCGACAAAAGGAAGAAGGCACTAGCTTTAACCTCAAGACCTATGGCTACTGTAAAAAGCACCTTTAGGCTTCCTCATGTAGGCAAGCATGGCCTCAGACAGTGTTGCTTTTAAAGTGGAATAACCAATACCGTTAGAGATAATATCTTCACCTTTAAGATCTGAGGCATTACCTAGTCTCTTTGACTCTAATCTTATTCGGATATCCATCGTTGCTGCAAGCCGCTCCATCAACTCACGTTCCATTTGCGACACACCTGTATTGAAGTCCCCCATTAACGTGGTCCCAAAGTATCCATTTCCTACAAATGTGCTAGCTGTCTGAACAACCCTCTGGATGGTCATCATATCACCTGACTGCAGATAGATGGAAAGGTCATTTGCGAATAATATGGGGGTTGGCTTTGAAAGATAGCTTCTTAAGAGGGGGAGTATCCTTCTTCGGTTCTTCTCAACCAACTCAAGTAGTTCCCTCGCACACCTTGAGCTCAACCTCGGTGTATAGACACACCTTGGGGAAAGATACCTCAACCCCTTGGGGATTTTTGATTTCTCAAACAGTCTTCCGCCTAGTATAAGGTCGCCGACGACGGTAGTCTTAGGAGCCATATCTATGACTGTTATCTCTGTGATGAAACCAAGGTTAATGGCTTCTTGTAGAAAAAATGTAGTCAGCCGCGTCTTTCCAGTCCTTACATCGCCTAGAATAAGTACCTTCTTCCCCAAAAAGTCTAAGAAACTCCTCTTGGGTAGTCGAGACATATATCTCGCCCCCTCCATTACTTTGGCTAGGCTTTACATGGCGACTATGTGTTAGCAACTATTATAGTTACCTCAAAGGCTAGTCAATACCAAAAGTTTGCTCTCATATTCGGCTTATTCATGTTGAGTATTAGGTGTTAGCTAAAGCTAGTCATCCATAGCTTCATCACTTGAAATGGATAATATTATTAGCTTGGCGTCATGATGATGTTGCTACACTAGATAATCTAAATGGATATTGTCTATTGTAAGATCCAAGTTGAAGCTTGCTGTCTAAGCATAGTGATATCTGTATGTAAAACCAGCAACGTACGAACATGAGGCA
>JAWBNY010000093.1:0-5406 GCA_038826985.1 Bathyarchaeia archaeon
TACGAAATTCTTAGTGTTATATGTTAATCCCATAGCTCTGACTCCTAGACCATAGAAGAGGTCTACACGGTCAAGGAAAGCCCCAGCCGCCTGCACTTCCATGTCACAGAGGAAGCCAACCTTCCCCTCACGTTTTGCTCTTCGTATGTCCTCCGCCCGGAAGATTCTACAAGTCCTTCTATCTTGGTCAATAACCGAGAAGGTTGTCCCAAGGTTTTGGATAGTCTTAAGATAGTCTTGGTGCCCTACTATCGCCTCAAAAAGACAGTCGAGTCCAGATTGCTCGATTCTATCCCAAGGAACTTTTGGGTAGCCTTGTCGGTCACCCATCTGGACGACATGGTTATGGATATCTATGAATAGTAGCTTCTCCCTTAACTCAGAAGCCCGATCCTCCTCGTTCTTGCTGAGTGGTAGGGATCTTCTGAGACGCTCCTCTAAAGGGAGTTTCAAATATTCCTCTATTGGAAGATACTTTGGAAGGTTCATTATTACTTCGCCGGGCTAGGTTGAACCTTCCAGACTTATATTGTTTGGGAAGCCTCCGCTTATTTAGCATATCATAGGAAGACAGGAATTTGGAAAAACGTTTGGGTGTTTAGCGCAGGGTAGTTCGAAGTTTCTTAATATGATCCTGGAAAGCTTTTCTTATGTTTGTCTCACTTATGAAGACACGTACCCCTTTGTTGTAGTAGTATTGTAGTAGTTCTAGACTGCCAACAGCATATGGTACCAGCCCCCTCTCTAGGCATAGCTCTAGTACTCTGTCTCGTACCTTCACAACTTCAGGATGCATCGGCTGTCCTGGATAGCCTAGTGCATAGGTTATGTCTCCTGTTGAGAGGCTGACTAAGTCGATACCTTGAATTGACAATGTCTCTTCAATATTCTCGATAGCTTTCTTCGATTCAAGAGGTAGGATGGCAACTATTGTCTGTTCGTTCGCATAGCCCCATTCACTTGGGGGTATTCTACCTCTCCTTTTCCCGACTGGTGGGAACCGAGCGGCTTCGACTGCTCGTTGACATTCTTCTTTCGAGTCTACATGGGGTATCCAGACTCCGCAGGCACCTGTCTCAAGGGCTTTCTCTATGAGAATCGGGTTGTTGTGGGAGACTCTTATGAATGGTGTGATATTACATGCCTGTGCTGTTTTGACCCCTTCTATGCAATGTTCAACGCCAAAGTAGGGTCCATGCTCCGTGTCCAAGACGACGAAGTCATATCCTGCTTCCGCCATAAGCTCTATCAAATAGGTATGTTGAGGGTTGCAGTAGGAGCCTAGGACTATAGAGCCTTCTTTGATCTTCTGCTTAACAAGATTCTCCTTCACCAACGCGTATAAGCCTCATTTATTTATAAAAGAAGAAAGCCCAAAAATATCGATATTATTTTTACACTTCTACTCTGAAGATACGAGGGTTAGCTTCTCCTTTGGTTTGTACTCTGCCTCTAACAGACGTAGGATGCCACCGGCCTTGAGGATCTGCATTGGTGGGCTATCTTCTGGCATAGGGTCAAAGTGCAATGTCTTCCCGTTGTTAAGATTCGTGATCTCCCCCTTCTCCAAATCTATTCGGATTCTCTCTCCTTCGTCTACGATTTCTGTGATCCCGGGAGCTATTATTGCGGGTAAGCCTATGTTGATAGAGTTGCGGAAGAAGATGCGGCCTATCGACTCTGCAACTACCGCGCTAATACCGAGAAGCTGAAGGTTTATGGCTGCTGGTCGACTCGAACCGCACCCAAAGTTCTTTCCGCCGACAATTATGTCCCCCTTCTGTACCTGGTCTGACCATCCTGGACGATTTGAGTACATGCAGAATTTTGCGCGTTCAAGCCCTCTCCCTCGGCTAAAACCAGGCATCATCAGGTCTGTGCTAATGTTGTCGCCAAACTTCCACACCTTTCCCTCTATGATTGATTCCATGTTTCACCCTCCTTAAGCATATTTCCTAGGGTCAGTAATCTTCCCTTCTATACACGAAGCTGCTACTGTCGCGGCGTTTGCGAGATATACCTCTGATTGAGGACTACCCATACGTCCCTGGAAGTTGCGGTTTGTTGTGGAGGCACATCGTTCACCAGCTGCTAGAATGCCCATATGTGAACCCATACATGGTCCACAGGTTGGGTGACATACCAAGGCCTCAGCCTCTACAAAAATGTCGAGAAGACCGGCCTTCAACGCGTCTCTATAGACTTCCACAGAATTGGGGCTAACGATCAATCTAACATCTGGGTGTACCTTGTTCCCTTTGAGTATATCTGCGGCCATCTTGAGGTCCTCGAAGCGGCCGTTTGTACAAGAACCGATGAAGCCTTGGTTTATTTTAATCCCCTTTGGTTCAACCTTGCTTACAGGTACAGAGTTTCCAGGGTCATGTGGTAGCGCTACCATTGGCTCTAAGTCGGTAACATCGACATCTATTACGCGTTCATACTTAGCATCCTTATCCGGAGAAGTCGGACGTGGCTCCCGTGTTATCCTTCCTCTGAGGAACCCCATCGTCTTCTCGTCTGCCTCGAAGATAGCACATTTGGCACCGATCTCTATGCCCATGTTACTCATCGTCCACCTGCTTGCAAGGCTCATCTCCCTCGCCAAAGGGCCTAAGAACTCTACAGACTTGTAGAGGGCTACGTCAGTACCGTAGGTTCCGGCAATCTTCAGTATAACGTCCTTACCTACAGTCATCTTTGGAAGATGACCTGTGAGGTTGAACTTGATCGTAGGAGGAACTCTGAACCATAGCTTGCCTTTAATCAAGACGTAGATAGATTCGACGTTGATTGGGCAGCCTGCTGCGTTGAATGCGCCGTAGGTTGTTGAGTGGCTATCGGTCATCGCGATGAGGTCGCCTGGAACTACATACCCCGTCTCTGGGAACCGTTGGTGGAGAATGCCGTGGCGCCCGTATTCATACCAATGTGTTATACCGTATTCCTTAACAAACTGACGTGTCCTAGCAACGCTTTCAGCCGACTCAACGTCCGGAGGAGGTGCCTTATGGTCGTCGATAACCCAGATTCTATCTGGGTTGAAAAGCTTCTTTATCCCTAACTTCCGAAGGTTCTCGAGTTGTCCACCTCCACCGTTGGTTACGTCTACGTCAGCCCAGACATACTCTCCAGGTTTGACCACCTCTCTACCAGAGTGTGCTGCAAGTATCTTCTCAATAATTGTCGACAACGCTATTCACCAACCTCGGCAATAACTGACTTTGGAAGCTCATCCTTCGATGAACGGATATATCCTTCCTTTTCAAGTAGTGGGATAACGCCTCCTGCAGCCATGATGTTTAGCAGCATCTCTGGTATCTTAGGGGCTTGTAGCTTCTCTCCCGTTCTAGTGTTGAGGACAGTACCTTCCCTAAGGTTGACCTCAGCAATATCGCCTTCAACGAAGAGTTTGGATACGCCTTTACACGCCATGGCTGGAAGGCCCCAGTTGACACAGTTACGGAACATTAGTGAATTGATATCTTCAGCTACCACACAGGCGATGCCGAGTACCTTGAGCACACGTGCAGCTGGGCGGTTCGAGCCTGTTCCAAAGTTTCTTCCGGCAACTAGAATGTCGCCTTTCTGAACTTGCTCTGACCATCCGGGGCGGTTGGCACGCATACAATACTTCGCCCTCTCCTCCCATGTTGCGCCACTTGGAGTAAAACCCGGCATCATGTAGTCCGTGTTAATGTCGTCCCCGAAGACCCATGTCCTTCCTTTGATGACCCAGTTGTCTACCATTTTTTACACCTTCCTAGGGTCTGTTATGTAACCTGTAATAGCCGAAGCCGTCACTGTGGCAGGTGAAGCACAGTAGACGAACCCGTCTGGGCTTCCCATCCTTCCGCGGAAGTTTCGTGTACTCGATGTTACCGCCACTTCGCCAGCCGCGAGGTTTCCTCCACCACATGGATGACAGCTAGGATTGGCAAACATGCCGCCAGCCTCCACGATTATTTCTGCGATTCCTTCCTTTACAGCTTTAAGATAGACTTCCTGCGAGTTCGGTCTCACTAGGAAGCGTACATCCTTGTGCACCTTATGTCCCTTAAGTATTTTGGCTACAACGCGCATATCTTCGAGACGCCCATTCGTACAGGCTCCAACAAAGGCTAGGTCTATCTTCACGTCTTTTACTTCGCTAACAGGCTTGACGTTACGCATTCTATGTGGGACAGCTACTTGTGGTTCTAACTCGCTTACGTCAACGTCATATACAGCTGCATACGTTGCATCTTTGTCTGGGTCAACAGGTGTAAAGGGACCAAAAGGTGTACGAGCCTTAACATACTCGATCGTCTTTTGATCCGCCCGCATCAAAGGGAAATCACAGCTGAGTTCTGTTGAGGCGGTTGTGATACAGTGCCGTCCATCTATGCTCATTTGCTCGATGACTGGGCCATCATATTCAACATCCATGTTAACAAAGTCCCCATACTTCCCCGTAATGTAGAGGATTATGTCCCTTGGCTGGAGCATCTCCGGCATCTTTCCCTTGATATTGAACTTGACACATTCCTCAACCGGGAACCAAGTCTCGCCTTTAGCCATAATGTAGGCCATCTCCAGCTGACCCATCCCTTTTCCAGCACAGTTCAATGCTCCAGCAGCAGTTGTATGGGAGTCCTGATACATGAAGATCTCTCCAGGTCTGTGGAAACCCATCTCTGCAGCTAGTTGATGTATAATTCCATGTCTACCATGTTCATACCAGCGTATCCCCCATTTTTTTGCGAACCGTCTGGCTAAGGCGTGGTTCTCTGCTGAAAGGACTCCGTGGCATGGAACGTCATGGTCTGTGCACATCAGTATCCTATCGGGGTTCCAAACCTTAGTAAATTCATATCCTGGCAGAGGGTGCCCCAAGTAAGCAGCTTGGTCAACGCGTACACGAAGAATTTCGCCAACCTTCACCTCATCCCTAGGCGGGATAGCATGGCGGGCAAGAATCTTCTGGGCAATAGTCATCCCCATCGATATCACTTGCCGCTACATATGAGGACTTTTCGCTTAAAAGAGTGACGGGATACCCAACATCCTAATTCAGTAAATTGAGTAGAACCTAGATATGAACGGCCGTAGATCTTGTTTCTCACGGCTAAGAATGAGAATAACTTCATGGTGGATGCAATGAGCTATAACTTTCATCTTGATTAAATGTAAATTAGATAAGAAATTGTCATATAAATGTTAGCTTTAAAATTGGATGCGAAAGTGATAAAAAGTATCAAGTCATCGATATTATCTCACACTTGGTTGATATATTTAATCGGTTATTGTGGCCTAGCTTTCTGAGACTTGCATCAAGTCTCATCAACCACTTAAACTGTTGTCTTAAGTTTGAATTTGGCACCGGTTTGGAAAATTGAGAAAAGAAAAAGATTTAGCTGTCAGCTA
>JAWBNY010000094.1:0-1692 GCA_038826985.1 Bathyarchaeia archaeon
ACTTCATCAAAACCAACTATAGCGGGAGCCCTGAAACTTTCAAGAAAGTAACCTCCTCATGCCCCGTGCCCGTGACCATACTCGGTGGAGAACGGATTTCTGATGATGCATGCCTCCAACGGATCAAGGGAGCTATGGACGGAGGCGCCGCAGGAGGAGCCTTCGGCAGGAACACTATGACTCACCCATATCCAGCAAAGATAGTCAGAGCCATCAGAAAGATCATCCATGAAGGCTCATCGATTGAGGAAGCAAAGAAAGAATTAGAGTAAAACCTTAACTTATCTGTATCTCAAATTCAACCTTGAAGGAGGTTTAGTAGAATGAAGGAGGTACTGCTATATGATGCAAAAGACCTGAGATTAATAGAGTCGCCGAAACCCACTTGCGGACCAAACAATGTTCTAGTCAAGCTACAGGCCTGCGCAATCTGCCCAACAGACCTGAGAAAGTATAGCTTCGGGAAGATGGGCAGTCCTCTGATCCACCTCCCGATGAACATGGGCCATGAGTGGACGGGGGACGTCGTTGAGGTAGGCGAGTATGTTGACTATCCTAAGGTAGGTATGCGTATCCGAGGGATCGGCTGGGGAGGCTACGCAGAGTACACGACAGTGGACGTAAGGAGGTTCGCTAGAATGGGTCGGCGTGTAGAGGATGTCCTTGTTGAACTTCCGGAGAACGTATCTTATGCGGAAGGTACTTTCGTCGAGAATGTGCAGATAGGGATACACGCGGTTGTGGATCAGGCAGGCGGCGGTCTAGGCAAGACAATTGTAATAATTGGTGCAGGACAGATGGGGCTGACTCAGATAATGATAGCGAAGCTAATAGGCGCGACGACGATCGTGACGGAGGTCTTAGATTGGCGTCTGGAGCTTGCCGAGAAGTACGGTGCTGACCATATCGTCAACGTGTCAAAAGAAGACCCAGTTGAAGCTGTTAGGAGAATAACAAAGGGCAAGATGGCGGATGGGGCGATAATAACTGTTGGGATTCCCGCAGCTATCATCCAAGGTTTAAGCGTCCTAGGAAATAACGGTCGAGCAGTACTGTTTGGCGGAGCAACTCTTGATACAACGGTAACCTTCAACCCAAACATGATCCATTATGGTGACAAGGCACTCGTCGGCTGTACAGGAGGACCCCCACGTGGCCAGCTTTCCATGGAACTCATAGCGTCTGGAAAGGTGCCTGTAAAGGGTCTGATCTCTCATACGTTCAAGCTTGAGGAGCTACCGGATGCCTTCGAGAAGATAACCACAAACAAACTAGAGAGATATCTCAAGGGTATGGTGGTCTGCTAATCACAGATCATAAAAACAATACTATTTGCTTTTGTTAGCATGCCCTAGCTATACCAAAACATGACATGTTCGAAGAGGGCCTTAGCCTCCTGTATTTGACCACTCTTAAGATGCCTAAAGAACTGCGTGAATGAACTACATCAACTCAGCGGCCGCTCACTACGAATCAGCGTCCCTGAATGGCCTCGTCGTCGGGGTTAATGAAGCACACATAAACTACCGCATAGTTCTGATGACGCTCAAAGATTACCTTACCATCTATAGTGAGAGAGCAGCCACCCCAGAATAAGCAGACAGACATGAATTTAATTGTCAGACGTCTCAGTCGTAACGCGGTAGGGAGCTAAAGGCTGGGCCTCATCCTTGCCCATCTTATTTTATTCCT
>JAWBNY010000094.1:1702-5296 GCA_038826985.1 Bathyarchaeia archaeon
ACCATCCGGTGTGCTGGGCGACATCATGTTGTACAAACCAAGCAATCTTATAGCTCTCCTAAAGCTGATAATTTACTTATCAGGATGAATAATATCCTTAGATGCTTAGAAAATGGCTGAGCCGTATAATATCGGATGCCCAATAGAGCCAAGTAAAGGAGCGCTGAGAGCTCATAGCGTCCAGGTTTCACCGTTCAGACCAGCAACCTTAGAACCACGCCCCTTCCTCGACAGGTTTAGCGTCACGGAGATACTGCTGCTCGGCCTCTTGCTCCGCCTTGTTTTGGCACCATTCACGGGTCATCCTTGGGATGTGAAGGTTTTCATAAGCACTGGCAGGAACATAGCTTACGAGCATGTGAGCCCTTACAGTTACAGCTATAAGTATTATTACAATTATCCGCCGCTCTTCGCCTACTGGCTAGGTCTATCATTCTTTCTGTTCCTCTCGCTTGGAGGGAACCCTCAAGACACATACCCAACCCTGATGATCCTCCTCATGAAGGTTCCTGTAATACTCGCTGACACAGCCATAGCGATCATCCTGTACCACCTAGTGCTCAAGAGGAGACCAGATGAGGCTAGGCGAACGCTTGTTGGATGGGTCTTTAACCCTTTTGTCATAATGGTCAGTACCATGTGGGGGCAGATTGATATGATACCGGGCCTCATGGCTCTACTCTCTGCCCTGTACCTTTCTGAAGGCAGGCTGCTGCCTAGCATACTGGCCTTGGCCATGTTCTTCTCTGTAAAGCCTTATCCGCTGATCCCCTTACTGGTACCCGCTATAATGATCCTGCTTCTAAAGACAAACCGACAGAAGCGATTCCTCGTAGGCTATGTACTCGTTCCAGTTGGTGTCTTCATCCTTTTCAGCGCACCTTTCCTGCTCTGGGACTTGAGTGGGTTCTACTACCAGCTCTTCGTTTTCCAAGGAACACGCATCGGAACAGTGCATGATCCTTGGGGGACTTTCTGGACACCCATACTCATATTCCAGATGTTGGCTCCCCAGATCTTCAGCTACGAGACAATACACCCCATAGTGACGGCACTCTCACTCTTTGCCGCCTTCATCCTCTACGGGGTGCTAATCGTGAACATACGAAAGTGGAGCTTCGACGAGCTTTCCTCTTATAGAGTATTCATAGCTGTTTCCATGATTTTCTATCTTGCCAACCGGATCTTCGAGGAGACTTATTTGCTATGGTGCTTCCCATGTTTCGCCTTTGTCTCAAGCATAACGGATCCTGCTCTCTTCCGAAGATTCACTCAGATTGCCTTAACTTGGAACCTCCTGAGGTACTTAGGCCCATTCTACTTTCTGACGCCGAGTATCGCAGCTTTCCAAGCAATCGTTGTATGGCACTACGTCGTGTTGCGGCCATTCCTCCTATCGATATCTGGAGTTCTCCTAGGCAGTTTCATGCTCTTATACCTAGACGAGGCAAAGGCCATAAGTCTGCCTGAAAAAGCTAAAGCATACCTGAACCGGATAGTCCTGAGTTTCAGACGCATGTTTGAGATATTACCTGCCTAGACTGTCACACCTATATCCTTGCCCTCAAAGGATATTACAAATTTAAGGCTTCCACAGGCGAAGAGGCTCTAGATGACCTTGCCATCTTTCATCCTAACCAATCTATGAGCCCTTTCAGCGATTTGGGAGTCATGCGTTGCAACGATTATCGTCACGCCTCTCTTTTTGTTCAGCTCTGAGAGGAGCCCTATCAACCTCAGGCCTGTCTCCGAATCAACATTTCCCGTCGGCTCATCAGCGATTATCAATGGTGGCTCATTGATCAGAGCCCTCGCAATAGCCACTCTTTGTTGCTCTCCGCCGCTCAGTTGCGTCGGCCTATTGCCCAAGCGATGTTTCAACCCAACCATCTCTAGAATCTCAACGGCCTTCTTCCGTGCCTCATCTCCAGGAACACCTGCCGCAATCGTTGGCAACTCGACATTCTCCAAGGCTGTCAGAACGGGGATCAGGTTGTACTGCTGGAAGACAAAGCCCACATTCCTGCACCTGAAATCGGTCAACTGCGTCTCGGTCAGTCGAGTCAGATCCTGCCCATTGAAGTAGACTGAACCGGTCGTTGGCTTCTCTAAACCACCAATTATATTCAGGAGTGTGGTCTTTCCTGAACCCGACGGCCCCATCAGGGCAATGAACTCTCCTCTAGCCACGTTAAGATTTACTTTGCTGAGGGCAATTATCTCGATGCCCTCAAGCCTGTATACCTTGCTTACATTGGTCGTCTCAATCAAGTTCTCAGTAATGTCTCATCGCCTCGGTTGTACTAATTTTAGCCGCGCTACGCGCGACATACAACCCTGCAAGAATACTCAGGCCTACTGCAAAGAGAGTCGCCAGAAGAATGTTTCCCAAGAGAACGAAGGCCATATCCATCAATAATGTGGCAAGGAAAGGGTCGACCGGCCGCAGTAGTAGGAAGAATAGGGCCATAGCTGCTATCAGCGCCCCTGACGACTTAGTCACCCAGTAGGGGCCGAAGCAAACACCAACCATCACGGTCGAGGCGAGAATATAGTTCCTGTACCACGGGTTCTCTATGAAGGACAAGGGCCTGAAGATGTCCACCTCACCGAAAGTAGTCGTCATGATTCTGGCAACGGCGTCGCCTGGGAGTGACCCCCCATACAGAGGGTTATAAGAAAGTATTAGGTAACCTGCCCCAAGCACGGCGCCTAGAAAACCAGCAATTAGGCCTATCAGGACTGATTCGGCCAGAACAGTCTTCATTATGAAGGAGGGCCTGAAACCAATAGCCTTCATTACGCCGAACTCCCTTATCCTCTCCAACACGGATGAAAAGACAGCATTCATAACCTGAAAACCTCCGATAACAACCGCGACCACGAGGACCAGTATGAGGGGCCACTCAACCCTAGAGGTACCGCTAACGCCTAACAGCTGCTGGGCCATCTTGACCTGTATCAATAGAACTATGAGAAGCGCCGAAGGAATAAGGACACCGAGAACCGTCAGGAAGAACCTTGCAGAGCGTCTTACCATGTTCCTATAAGCGATCTTGACCGCCCCGAGCTTCTTTTTCTTCAATAATAACTCTATCATTCTGCAGAGAGCGACGATACCCCATGGAGTTGCAGAGAGGGCCATTGCGTAGAACGGCACATTCTCAAGCCTTAGTGGCGCCACCTGCGTTCTAAGGGATAGCGTAATCACTTCCGGCACCAGATTCGACAAGGTCAAAGACATGGCGAACGGCATCGCCTCCTCTGCTATCAGGAAGTACGTGTTCTTCGATGCCGGGGGATCCAATTCTAGGGAACGGCGATCGATCCATGTGGTTTTGTTCTCAACCAATATGTTAATCGCTAGTTCAGTGGTGTAGGATGACAGCCTGAACCTTATTCTGAGATTGCCTTGGTAGTATACTCCTCTAACGACGTATGCCAGTTGGAGAGGAACCGTATGGAGCGAAGGGGAGACTGCCACATGGAGAGTTGTCTCACTCATGCTTGAGCTGACCGTGTACTTCGCTGGCTTGTTGGAAGCAGTGACGTTTAGGATAGAGACGCTGATTTCAGGGTAAGGTATGGGGATAG
>JAWBNY010000095.1:0-5292 GCA_038826985.1 Bathyarchaeia archaeon
TTGCATCTGTCTAGTTCTTGAGGATGCGTCACAACGAATATGTCCTCAAAGCCATTTGTGGAAACTAAGCTAGTTCCAAAAACATATCGGTTGAGTGGGTAAGGATTGGAGGCGGCTCCCTAAAAACAAATTTCTTAAAAATAAAAAAAAGGAAAGGTAGGCTGTCACAACTCCTCTAGTGTTACGGAGAGGGTATCGCCCTTCTTAATCGCCTCTGAGGCCTTGACTTTCTTTGTGAAGTCAGAGTACTTTGTTATCATCCAGAGGCTTGTCTTTTCGCCCTTCTTCTTTGTTGTATCCGCTGTAGCGTCGAGCGTACCGAGCTTTGCAACAACGATTCTTAGCTTTGTCTTATCTCTCGTAACGTCGGCATCGAGCGAAAACTCCTTGTTCCGCTCCGGAGACGGAAACAACTCTGAGAGGCTTGTCTCCGCGCCTGCACTTACATCCCTGTCAGCTTTTAGCTCTACTCTACCAATTACAGGCGTTATGACTCACCTCCTTGAGATAAGAAGCTGTTTTACTGGATTACTTAAGGTTAACGGTTAGACTATTGATTATCAAGTTGATTTATGACAAACTAAATTAACATTATATTGACAGCATAATGAACGGCGTAGCCTTTAGAAGCTGACTAGGAGAGGAGTCTTGTAAAAAATCCGTAGAGAATTGTTTTTATGGAAAGCTAACCGCTAAAGATGCCTACGCGATGGCGATATATCCATTTTAATTAAGCTGGTTGCTAAAATCGACCAAACATAGGTCTGGAGGCAGCTTTAGTCATCTCCCCTAAGAAAGGGAATTCTTAACAAACCTATTGCTAGCTAATTTAAGGGAAGTATTAAATTCTAAATTAACTCTATAACCAGGAGCAGTTGCCGAGGTTGATGCAATGCCTGATATTCTAGACGAACTTGCTACACGTTTGAGGGATCTAGACCTTGATGGTACTATTGAGCTGACAAATGAGGCCCTTAAAAGAGGTTTTTCCGCGTCAGAGATACTATCCAGAGGTCTATCGAAGGGTATGGACGGTGTGGGCGACTTATTTGAGAGGAAAGAATACTTCCTTGCTGACTTGGTCACAGCAAGCTACATCTTAGATAAGGCAATGGTGTTGCTTAAGGAAAAATTGGCAGTTGAAGCCGGTAAAGCAGAGTATAGGGGCAAAGTGGTCTTTGGAACCGTTCAAGGCGACTTACACGACATAGGCAAGAACATAGCGATTGCCCTTCTAAAGGCTAGCGGTTTCGAAGTCGTCGATCTTGGGGTTGATGTCCCAGCTGAGGCTTTTGTGGAGGCTGTTAGGAGGCATAAGCCGGACATTGTCGCGATGTCTGCCTTGTTATTAACGACTCTACCAGGTATGGGGGAGGTGATAAATGCGTTGAGGGAGGCGTCTCTGCGTGAAGAGGTCTTCGTGATGATAGGTGGTAGACCTACCAGTAACGCATTTGCTAAGATGATCGGCGCAGACGCATACTGTGCTACAGCGATGGATGGAGTGAAGAAGGCTAGCGAATTTATTAAGCTTAAATTTAGCGGAGGTACATCATAATGCTATCGCCCTATGAAAGTGTGCTTCTGGCACTTCTAGGAAAGGAACCTGATAGGGTCCCTCTTTTTATAGCTCCATTCGCTATCAAAGGGATCCCTGAACTGGAGAAGAGCCCCAATAGAGGATACTCCGGATACGACCCAAAGATAGACCCCAATAAGAGGATGGAGCTCTCTCTTAAGTTCACAGCGGACTTCGCAAAGCGCTTTCCAGAGGTATGCACATCTAGCGGCGCTAGCGTCAACCTACCGCTAGGTTCTTTATTGGCAAGGAAGTGGGGGCGAGAGGTTATTTATATTGAATCTGACCGCGGAGGCTTCTCTTACACGAAGCCTCTGCTACGTGACCTGCATGAGGCAAGGAAGCTGGAGGTTCCAGAGCTGGAGAAGGAGCCGGAGATGGAGATGAGGCTTCGTAGCCTAGAACATTTGCTTGATAGACAGCGCGAGGTCTTTGCTGGTCTGGATGACCATCTGGCATCTGGGTTACAGGGTTGGTCTGGAAGCAGGGTGGTTGAGGCGTGCATTGCCCAAGGCCTAGTTGACTACAACACATTTCTGATGGGTATACGCCTATACCCTGAGGAGATTCATAGAATGGTTGAGGTGATGACTGAGTACGTTATACAGACTCTTCGCCTCAACCAGAGAGTCTTGGGCAAAATCTCCAAGTTGACTATTAACGACCACAGCCCAACCTTCATGAGTAGGTCCCAGTTTGAGGAGTTCTGGCTACCATATGTGACACGTGTTAACAGAGCGTTCAGTGGAGCGATACATATCTACCACAATGAGGGGGAGATACTCAGGCTCGTCGACCTTTTACCAAAGGCGGAGTTTGATGCCTACGAGGTCGGACCTGAAACAGACATTGGAAAGGTTAAGGAAATTGTTGGAGAAAGACTCTGCCTCATTGGCAACATTGACCCAGTGGAGCTACTTCCAAAAGGTAGACCTGAGGATATTCGAAGAGAGGTTAAGGCCGTTATAGAGAAGGCGGCTGCAGGGGGGCGCTTCATCCTCTCAACAGGCGGTGGTCCCCCAAGAACAGTTGCGCCGCTTGAGAACTGGAGAGCAATGATCGATACATGTCTGGAATACGGTAGGTATTCAATCTAGCTTCTCAACATCAAGCCTAGTTTATTAACTTCTTTACAACCATAAGCCTTGGGCTAGGCAGAGGAATTGTGAGTACACATCCATCTTTCTGATAGATAGTTTCATATGTCGGACTCATCTATTTTTGTTATCGATTTAGGCTGTGAACTGTTCGCCATTAGAAGGTATGTAAACCTCAGTGACCGGATCCAGAAGCTCTTTGAGGGCTTCAGCATGTTGCATATCGCCATGAACGAGAAAAGTCTTCTCCGGCCGGATTCTCCTAACAAACTCAACTAGCTCGTTCTGGTCGGCGTGTCCTGAAAGCTCTATCTGTCTTACGCATGCCCTGACAGGATACTTTTCACCCTCGTCTTCTATTGAGTCTTTCTCCATGGCGTCTGACAGAGGGCTCTCTTTAGGTATGTATCCAGAGCTGACTATCACAGCATTGTCTTCATCAGATATCCAGTCGAAGAGGAGTTTGCGGCTGAAACCAGCATGGCCGAAACCCGCTGTACAAATAACTAACGCTGGTTCTCTTATCTGCTCAGCCCGCTTCAGATGTCTGACATAGGAGTAGCGAAATGGGGCGGGATCATCCTGAACCATCTTGCCAAGGAACTCTGTATGCTCGTTGAAGTAGGCCGTGATTTTTTCGCCTAACCCTGAAAGGTAGTAGGCATTATACTTGAGTAATAGCCCCTCCTGTATGGCAAGGTCTATTCTCCTGACCATTTCCTGCATTCTGTGGAATGCAAAGGTGGGTATCAATATGTTACCTCCCCTCTCCTGAGCCTCGAGTATGCTTTTCAATAGTTCTCTGACTAGTTCATCTCTGCTGGGTCGTCGGATTCCGCCGTAGGTTGACTCCATAATCATGATATCGGGCTCCTTGGGTAGTGTGTAGATGTCGGCTCCGTCAAGTATCTCTGTATCGTGGAGGCAGAAATCCCCCGTATATAATAGGCTTCTTCCATCTGCCTTGATGTGAGCCATCCGCGCACCCATAACATGGCCTGCTGGGCAAAGTCTTATCTCCATTCCTGGGAGACCTACCTGTTCCTGTGTGATCCATGACCTATTGATTTTATCTACATCATGAGTTGTGTAGGGAAGAGGTTTCCCGTTAAGTCTGTGAACCTTCAGTAGGTCTAGGAGTAGGTCTGAAACTATGTCCCGTGTGGCCGATGACCCTATTGTAGAGACCCTTTCGTCGGCGAGCGTCAGAAGGTTACCTGAATGGTCTAGGTGGGCATGGGTTACTATGACTGCGTCTAGCTCTTTGGGAAGATTGTTTCTAGGTCCTTCTTCAACTTTTATACCGTAGTCAAGAGCTACCTTGCAGTAACTGGTCTCCAATATTATTGAGGAGCCACCAACTTCCCTAGCTCCTCCATGGAATGTTATGTTCATTTACATGTTCACCATATCTGCTCTCACAGTGGAATCCCGCTTGTCGACACTAATACCAACGAAGAGTGTTCTTTAAGCGGCTACGACTGTAACGAAGCAATTTTTACTACTAAACAGTTCATCGGCTTATAAACATGTTGCTTTGTTGATAGTACATTTTAGAAATGAATCCATCATGTTCCTCTATTAGGCAGGGTCTGTCGGCTGCACCAAGTTTCCGAGTACCTTTCATATTGGCGACGCCTCCCGAATAAGTAGGAATATGGAGCTGGGCTATGAAATGCTTATTAATTGCTTAGGGTTCGAAGTGGAGGATTCAGGTTTAGGTGTTTAAGTTGTCTTCTGAGGTTCAGGCATATTATGCCATGGACGTCGATTCTGTAATGAAGATGCTTGAGTCCACAGCAGGTGGTCTGACAGAGGCGGAGGCTCGCGACCGTCTTATAAAGTTCGGTCCTAACCAGATATCAGAGAGAAAGCGGGTTACCGCCCTTCACATCTTCGCTGACCAGTTCAGGGATATCTTTGTTCTTATGCTTCTTGCAGCAGCATTGATCTCGGCATTTATTGGTGAGGTAGTGGACGCTATGACAATCAGTGCAATAATCATCCTCGTTGCCGTTGTGGGATTTGTCCAAGACTATCGGGGTGAGAAGGCGCTTGAGGCCATGAAGAAGATGGCGGCAGCTACAGCGCGAGTTCTCAGGGAGGGTCGAGAACAGGTTGTATTGGCCTCTGAGGTGGTTCCAGGGGACATTCTTATCCTTGAAAGTGGTGACCGTATAGCGGCTGACGCAAGGCTGATCGAAACAGTTGAGCTGAAAACTGTTGAGGCCAGTTTGACAGGCGAGTCGACTCCTGTTGACAAGAGTACTCGCGTGGTTCCTGTCTCGACACAGGTCTCAGATAGGGCCAACATGGTTTTTTCTGGTACCTATGTTGTATATGGTCGTGGCAAGGCTGTCGTAACAGCAACAGGTTGGAGGACAGAGTTTGGAAAGATTGCTAAACTTATCCAGGAGGCCGAGGAAGCTGAGACGCCTCTGGAGCAGAAGATGGACCGCTTTTCAAAGGGAATCGCCAAAGTTGTCGTAGGTCTCTGCGTTGTCGTCTTCATTCTAGAGTTCCTCAGGCTTGAGATGGATGAAAGTATCCTTTCAGCATTGACAGATGCTTTCATGACATCTGTCTCACTTGCGATTTCCGCGGTTCCTGAGGGGA
>JAWBNY010000096.1:0-5247 GCA_038826985.1 Bathyarchaeia archaeon
AGTCGCCGAGATCCCGGATGTAAGCTTTGTAGACTTCGACGCCTACGGCTGCCCCAACCAGCAAATAATCAAGTTCTTCGAGAACTACCCGGTTAAACACGCCGTCGTAGTAAACGTGACCGATGGTTCCCTACTCAACATGAAGCGTTTAGCCACAATCGATTTGGGGAAATATTATCTAGTCAACCTCTACGGGAAAGGCCACTTAAATGAACGAGACTTTAACTCTAAACGAGGCCTAAGAATACTCCTGCCATGGCTCCAGGAAACATTCATCCATCTATTAGCAGTCAAGTACGGGTTCAACACCTGCTTCCTCTACCACGCCATGAATTCCATGGCTAACTGCACCTACTACGGCTTCATCGCCTACCCAGCCATAGAGGTAGCTCTAATAAATCTCGGCTGGGCAACAGGTAAAACACCAATTATAAAATACCGAAGCGACGAGGAAGCCAGCATCCGAAGCCTAAGAAAACAGATGAAATAGAGTGCAGTTGATAATCTCCTGAGGCTTCTCCGCCTTTCAGTCTTATTCTGATGGCTTGGAGTACGTAGTCGATCTTTTGGCCGCTGCGTAGTTTATGTCTTTTCAATTGCTTCAAGAGCGTCACGGTAGATGTCTGCGCTCATGTAGAAGTTTACCTCTATTAACGTTGACAGCATTTTTTTGGCATCGTCTTTCGTTATCAGCTTTCTCCTGAGCGCGGTTAAGATTATGTAGATTGTGCCTCTTGGGGTGAGTCCAAGTTGCCGCGCCACTTCTCGGGCACCCGATTGGTCGATTAGAACCACTTTTTCATCTTTTTGTTTAGTGAGCATGATGGCTTGTGCCTCTCCGATGTCTATCCCCGTCACTTCTGCGAGTGCCTCAGATTTCTTCAAGTTCTTAGCAGTCAAAGAGGTTGAGACGAGGCCTCCGTTTTCTAACGCTTGTTCTATTGCGTATGCGTCGGAGTAACCCTTTGCTTTCCCGTGGTCAACTGTTTCAACCTTCACCTCGGGCGGGATCTGTACACATGTGAATATGTCTTTCAGAAGGTAAAGCCTACCTAGTCTTGCTAGATAGATTATGGGTGTGGCGTCTGAAACCGGCAAAGGGTCTCGCTACTCCACGATGGCGGCCTCGATATCTTCTTCAAGGTCTCTTGCGGTGTAGTTGAATCGGATTTCCTGCTTAGCCGCCAGCTCCATCATCTCTCTGAGAGTGATGCCGCCCAGCCTCGCCGCGCGCCACAGTGTTACCTTCCCTTCCCTGTAGAGTCTTAGAGCTCTTTCAATCTTCCACTGCTCGATGGCTTTTGCCAAAAGCTTCCTCACAAGCGTGGCCCGGTCAGTCTTCTCTTCACTTTCAATTTCTTTCAGGTCCTTTGCCATCTCGTCTGGGATGCGTGTGGAGATGATCTCGGTCAAGGTTCCAATGTTTACATTTGTTTGTAAACGATACATATAAACGCTTACGATCTTAGCCGAAGGTGAAAGGATCCATTGTCTGCAAAGAAATCAGAGGATAGGCCTATCGTTATGGTAACAAGCCTTTCAGCTGATATGCCTCGTCATGTCTCGTTCCTACGCCTTCTTCTAGGGGTTGTGGGATGCTGATTCTATTCTGTATTTGAGTCCTTGATGTCTTCACTGAATCTTCGGGTGGTCGAATTGGGAGCAGACGAGCTCGACATCCTTTCGATGGTTGTTACTGCAATTAATGCATTGAGGAGGTTGCATCCATTTTTCGCTATAAGACTGGCACCTAGGTCAGCGATTTCAAAGGCGACAATAACCACTGTGAGCTGTTAGGCACCTAGATGTCTTCCTAAGGTTCGGATCTTTCCAAGATCCCTTAACGATTAAAGCCCTACACCTTTTCCAGTTTCTATTCATATGCCACTTTTCTATGCTTAACGTCGTAGAGTATGACTGTTCTTTCATTTTCAACAATTGTATAGACGATTCTGTAGTTCCCGACTCTTAGGCTCCATTTCCCCGAGAGTTCTCCGCGAAGGGGTTTTCCAAGGTGGGGATTAACCTCAAGGTTTCTTATAGCGGAATCTAATCTTCTTCTTAGCTGAGTGTCAAGCTTTCGGAAGTCTCAAAAGTTCTAGTCACCTTGAGTTTATATTTTTCCAGATTGTTCCAGCTCCTTGAGGAATTCGTCGTAGTCTCTGACTTTACCAGTTTTCACGTCTCTTTCAGCCTGTCTAATAGATTTCAAAGACTCCTTGTCTTCTAGAATTTCAAGGGTTTCAATTATTTCCTCAAGCAGCCCGCTTACCTTTAAGAGAAGAGCTCGGTCCTCCTCTGTTAAGAGAACGTTGCTCTCAGCCATAAGCGCACCGATTTGTCATAGGTAAGTTTAGTATTTTAATGTACCTCAGAGGATTGGCCATAGGTCTTCATAGGCTTCAGAGGACGCATAGTGCATACGAGGGGTCAAGCTTTGGCCAATCCTCTCGGTTATTCGACCATAGCTCGTTCGGGGTTTGCTCTCTTTTTTGAAGAGCTTGGCACCACGATAACAGCGATATTGTCCTCTTCACCATATCTACTAAACCAAGTTCCAGATTCTTGACCAGTATTCTCTTGCATAACCTAACATAGGGGTATCTTGCATTGATACGTTCCTAAAACTATCTTCAACGCTTACTGAGAGCCCAGTTAGAGTTGGTTCATAACGTCTTCTTTGAACAGAGTTCTATGCATCTTGGTATGAATCCCCAGACCAGCTCCATATACCACAAGTGAGTAGCATATCTAAGCATAAATATCTCCACGACTTGGCAGCGGGGAAGACGAGGCTGATAACGCTACCCTACTGACGGAGAGGCGGATATTAAGCGTCTCAGTAGGTAGGGTGATCTTTGGCTAGTTTGTTATTGGTTCTCTCTTACGGCTTGGTCTACGAAGTCAGCTTGTGTCTCTTTCAATCTATTTAGCTAGTATGGAGGTTGGTTTCGCCAGATAAGTCTTCGTGGACGACTTAGAAACGTCTGAAAGAGCTCTAAACAGCAAAGAATCCTAACCGCTTCAACAATTATCTAATCTGCTAACTGGTATCTGCCAGAATTTTTATATTTTCCAGGTTTTCGTTCTTATTCTGTTTTCATACCTAAGCGTATATGTGAGCAGCTTGGCATAAATGAGGATGACAGGGTTCTGATGAGGGTTGAAGGTGGCAAGCTTGTGTTGGAGTTTATATCTGACCGCTCTTCCTAGCCTTAAAAACTAGGAAGTGGGCTAAGACCACGATTGGAGAATTCGAAAAGGAGTCTGAGGAAGAGCAGGATGAGCTTTCAGCCAGTTAAGGCGCTGCTGGATTCAGCTTACATTCTTCCAAGCTTCGGAATCGAAGTGGAGGAGCTTTCCACCGACCATGTAGCTAGGCTTAGAGAGGCAGGCGTCAAAGGTAAAGTTCCACTGCCTATCCATCGTCTGGGTTGAGGTTATAGGCAAAATATGTAGGGAAAAAGAACGCTTGAGAGAAGACGTAGATGACGCAATAGAGATAGCCGTTAAATCCCTCTTGGAGTCAGGCTTCTACAAATGGCTTACACCCTTATCTGATGCTGTTAAGCTGGCCTTTAGGTTGAGGACGCTAGGCCTTGGGGATAACATAGATAACCTTCTCTACGTAACATTCATGGAGAATGATATGCTGCTTCTCACAATGGGTGAAGACTTAGAACTTTTACAAAACAACTATGTTGATAACCTAGTAGACCATCTTCTAACGACCTCGCTGACACTGGCTCATGCTTCTTGAGGTCTTAGTTTCTTTGTAATCTCACGCTTATGAGATCATCTCCATGTCACTTAGATGTGTATACAATTTGTTTCGATGTCTTCACGACATGGAAGGTGAGCCTAAAATCTACTCTAGGTTGTGGATTCCTTATCTTCTTGATTGTTCTTAGCATAGACTTTGGGACTGGAAGTAGTTGTCCATGGAAATCACTGTTTGTGACAAATATGTGTTGGTCTCCTCCAACTGAATTGTCACATAAATGTCCCAAGAGTTTATAAGCCAGAGTTGTCACATTCTTGTCACAGATATCAGGTGCATCCAACCTTGCTACGAACAAGACTTAACGAAAAGCCCCAAGCCCCACTCCTAAGACTACGCAAGGTTAAGCAGGGCAAAGGCAGAGCCTACTACGAGGTAACAATCCCCATCAAAGCCATAGAAGCGCTCAAGTGGAGCGACGGCGACATACTAGTAGCGACAGTAGACAGGGAGAAGGACCAGCTCACATACAAGAGAGCAAGAATAATCTAAAATGAGGAAGGTCAGTTTCCTCGGGCCCTTCAATTACTGGCTTAACTTTTTCTCCAGTCTTTGTTCCCTTTATCGCAACTTCAACTCGGATGTAATCTCTATCCCCTTTTCAAACAGATACATGAATTCAATCTGAGAGTACATGTTTCGATTGGAATATAGAGTTTCTTCAAGGTGACGAGAAGGCGCCTCTTACGAGGCTCTCTACGGCAGGTAAGTGCCGGTAAGAGAGCCCCTCCCCTCTCTTCTCCCTCCTTACTGAGAAGACTGCTATGCTTGTATCTGCCCATCTTCCTCCTCGGGTTTAAGCGGCGTCTCAAGTAGGGTTGGGATGTCTTCTGCAATCTTATCTGGAATTACATAGTCCCACCTGTGGAATCTTCAAGTACGCTGGCTATTTCAATCACCCTCTTAAAATCAGGCTCGCCATCCATGAAAATGCCTACATCCAAGTCTCGAACACTGCTCCTCGTTAAAGCTGAGCCGAAGAGCACAGCTATTTTAACATCCGACATGCCGGTAAGAGCCGCCCTAAGCTTTTCGGATACGGCTTCAACCGAAATCTGATGATAATTAACTATCAACCTTGAAGAGCTCTTATTCTCCCTAAAGTTCTTCGACGCACTTAAAGTTAGTCTTCAACGCTTCATAGACCTTCTCATCCTCAACAATCCAGTAACGGTGGATCAGAAGATTTCGCAGACCAACCAGAGACTCAAGCTCTCTTATAAAAGGCATGTTAAGTCTTTCACCAATAAATCTGACAGCCTCCCTGTATGATGTTGGAGTTTTGCCATACGCCTCAGTAGCAACATGCATACACAGGGAAACAATTGATTCCACAAGAAACTATATTATACCTCATGGAATATCTTTCATCGATGTTCAATTGTGCGAAGAGTAACCATGATTAAAAACTTCATCTTTTAAAGGCAAAAGCGAGTATCACATATTGTCAACAGGTTTTGTTCTTT
>JAWBNY010000097.1:0-5087 GCA_038826985.1 Bathyarchaeia archaeon
TTGTATCCGGTCTCTGGACCGGAACGGTACGAGTATTTAGGATAGCCGCTACCTGTTCCCGCTGGACAGAACCATGCTGCGCAACAGTTTGTGACATGTGGGTCCAGGTAGGAGTATAGTACTCCCCTATCATGGCTGACCTTAGAGTGGAGCCTACCGCCGACATTCTCCCTAAGACCGCAGAAACCTTTTTCGCCTTCTCCTATTCTGCATTCGTTAGAGCAAATGCCGCATTCAACCCCGCCGGGGCTCCTGGGAAGAGATGATGGTAGCCCATAAGGTGACCTACATCTAGAGTGGGCTTCCAAGATATGGGGGTATGTTTCGTCAGGTTTCTGACGGATGCATTTAAGACATACACCTAGGAAACTAGAGATCAAAGGCGAACTTGCTCCGCATACTTTACACTGCTTCTCCATCCATAAACCAACTCTAGAATAGTTGTATAAAGTTGCGTGAAAACACTATCATTAGATCATAGATAGAATGCACCTGCCGGTTAATTGCCCTTACGGCTTAAGATGCAATCCAGAAGACCAAATTTGTGTATCTTAACATTCGTAACTTCATTCTCTAGTTATACCGTACTCAAGCCGAGCAGCACTCTAGTTAGGGTGGGCAGTCTCTAGAAGTGTGTTGCCAAATGTTTTTTCTAAAGACATCAGGATAATGGAATTTTTCCTATTGTATTTGAGCTGAAAACATCAATCTTTATCATAATCAGATCTATAGGTAATCATCACTATAAACTAAAAACGTTTGAAGATATTGTGTCAGTTAAAACATATTCATGAGGAGTATACCCAAAAACTCTTTTAACTCGGACAATTGTATTAGCTAGTGACAAGAATATGAAAGATAAACTTCTATTGATAACTGGTATTCTACTTGTATTCTTAGGTGCTATCGGCCTAATAGGTGTAGGGTCGGCTTACTTCTTCCTCAAGCCTAATCTTGACAACTCAGTAATAAGTCTAGGAAACATTGTCTCAGCATTTTATGAAACAATAAACAACGCAGAGGCTGTTGCAGATGAAGGAGTCGTAATGCTTCAAAAAGCAGCAGAGTTGGGCGACATATCACCAGAGTTGAAACCGCTCGCAGATATGGCGGACTCCATTAGATCGATAACATCATCGGTGGAGAAGCTGAAGACGAACCTGCAGTTCCACCAAGATCAGCTCGAATCAGCGAGGAATCTAGCTCTTGGATGGTTAGGGCAGCTGAGACTTGCCTTCAACATAACATTTGTCTGGCTTATAATTCAGCAGGTTGCATTCCTTGCTTTAGGCCTATGTCTCCTCTCAGTTAGAAGAAGCCTAGCAAAGTCTGTAGAACACCAAAAATATGAGAAGATAAACAAAGATGAAGAGACTTCGTCCTAAGGCCGAGATACATAGATTCACCTAAGTATTAAGCCGAATCAGGCAGGTTTCTTCCCAGTTATAGGAGTTATAAACAGACATAGACCAACAATCATTGCGTAGATGGCGGTAAAAACAAATGTGGAAGAGGTGTTGTCTCCCTTACGGCTCCTCATTCATACATGTGTTGCTGGCATCATCTGCAGGGTATATGTTTTCTCTAGACCCTTATACCCCAGACCTTGCTAGGCTAGGTTATGTACTCATATTCGGGGTAGCCTCGAAACTTTTCTCAATACTGATTTATTATAATGCTTCAAGGAGAGTGAAAATACTTTCTCTACTACCCTTTTTGGCATCCATCTCCGTACTTGGTAGGCTAAATTCTCAGATTTTTCTAGGAATACTAGTTTTGGCTTTATATGCCTCGCGGCCTCTATTTGAAAGAGTTCTCTTAGATGTATTGCACCATGTGTTGAGATATGTCCTCATATTCGTCCTCGCATCTGGGTTTCAAAGCCAGGTTAGCACCCCATATATTTTGGCCATGTCAGCTCTAGTTCTATTCTCAATAGCCGGTGAGTTGCTCGCTGGACTAAGAAAGCATAACGTGGGAGGTACTGTTCTCTTTTTGGGTACTAGGAAGTCTTTGATTTTAGCTGCTTTGTCAATTGTTACAGCAATTCAGTTTGCATCTCTGGCATTTAACAGCGTGTTCGAGTTTCCGATTCGTGTGGGAGAGCTGACGATACCGTTCTACATATTGCCTTCTCTAGGAGTCGCATATGTGTTAACAAGACCGATCTTTAGAGCCCTTAAGGGAGAGTTGTTTGAGGTGCCCACCAGCATAAGAAAGAGTGAGCTACTTGTCGTAGTGGCTTTATCTGTCATCACTTTAGCTACACTCTACGCTGGTAGGACTCATATAGATGAGATATTTGATTCAGAATTCATTCACTTTTCTGTGAAGATGAGGATAGTCATAGCAGGCAAATACAGCTGGAATGTGCCATGGATACTTTTTGATTATATAAATCAGAGTAACTACTATTATTTCCTTCTTCACAAGGACGGCATCCTAGAGCTTGGCCGAGTTATCCAAGGAAGGTATGAAGGTTATGTTGCATTATCAGATGCACATGTAGATGCCTTTCAAACACATCAATTCAAGGTTTTCCTCGACAGCACAATAAGGATAGTCATGGATGACAAATATGAGCTAATGGCCCCAAGACTATGGCCGAACAGAACTTCTAGAGTTAGAGTTATCTCTACAATTCCTAGTCCATGGTTAGCATTCATAGAGTTGAATCCAGATTTTCAGCCTTTATTGACCTATAATGAGGGAGTGTCCGGTGCACGTATCCTTGGGGATAGCATTACTGGAGAATGAAGACACTAGGGGTAGAATCCCCGATAGATTCAATATTAGAGTCTAAAGACGTCTCAAGAAGTGTTCTACCAAGAAGATAGAAAATTGAGGTATATTTGGGTGCAGAGGTGCTTAAGGATCCGTCCCATACAACATACCCTTTAAGATCTACACGGGACGGAGAAATCTTCTTTTAATGCGTCGACCGCTGAGGCCACATAGTGGCGGAGTTGAGCATCTGATAGGTGGAGAATACATTCCTGCCGAAAATCAAGAGTCTTCCTTAGAGACGTCTATAAACATGTATGAAGAACATCCGATAGGGTAGATGGACTTCTTGACTTGAATATGGAGTCCTTGAACTATTTACATATTGAATATGTATTTCTATATAGGTGTATTAAAGTAAAGTTGCCTATTCATAGAGTTCTGGAATTCTGTTGTTACCTCTTAATTCAAGTAGTATTAAGAACCATACAACTGTATTACTCGCATATAGGCCTAGGATATAGGTTACAAAATTGCTAAGCAGATAGCTGTCAAAATGCGCCTAGTTTTTATTCATAGTTTTCACATCCATGCTCATAATATTTGATTATTAATAGAGTAACTGACTCCATGTGAAAATCTAATGTCCGTAGCGAAAGATGAACCAACTCTCATCAAAGAGTTCAGAGAGCTGTACAACTACGTAATTCTAGTCGGAAGACATATCAACGAGATTCATAACCGCCTAGGGAAAATTGAGGAAAGCATAAAGGAGATCAAGGCGAACCATAGCAGCTTTGTCAAAGAGAGTTCAGCAGAGATCTCGAATATTATAGAGAACATGGTTACCAAGTCTGAGTTCAACGACCTTGTCGAGCGTATGGAGAGGAGCATGGCGGAGATGCTTCCACCGCTACCTACACTCATAAGGGAGGAGCCGCACATAACCGGAGGCCAGCAAGAGGCTATTGGGCAATAGGACAGGCCTACCATGAGCGATGCCTAGGTGAATAAGTTGAGTGAGACGCCTAGTCGAGGACTGCTTCCTCAGCGGTTCCGCGACCTCCGGGAATACCTGTGCCAAATAGGTGAACACATCAACCTCATATACAAAGGTATTGAAAAGCTGGAAAAAGGCATAGAAGAGGTACAGAGCGAGCATAGGTTACATATGGAGAAAAATCAAAAGGAGCTGCAACAGATCAAGGATACTATGGTTACCAAGTTAGAGGTTGAGAGTCTACTGCACGACCTTGACGAGGCTGTTAAAGGAACGTTTCCATTAATAGTCTCAATAGCGCCGGTTCCGATAAGTCAAAATAATATACAGGAAGCACATGCGCAAGAACAATAAGTAAAATGGGTACAAATGTTAGTATTATGAAGAGGTTGGTTATATGTCTCAATCAGAGAGTGAATCAAGCATTGTGAATAGCTTCAAAGACTTGTTGAACTATGTCACCATACTAGGTGAACACGTAAACCAGATCTACGACCACTTGGAAAAAATGGAGGCGGATATTGATAGGGTAAAGAATGACTTAGGGTCCTCAATCGCCGAAAACAGGAAGGAGTTAGAAAGCGTAAAGAAGTCCATGATAACAAAGGCAGAATTTAGCGATACACTGCAGAAGCTGAATCAACCTTTCGAGAAGTTTAAACCAAAGGCAGTAGAACGCCCACGTAAGACACGTACTCCACCTCAAACCGACCAAGAAAAGAAGAAATCCCAGTAGAATCCCCTGGTAAAGCTTCAAACGGTGGCCTTTGATTAGCCAATTAGGGCCTCATAACTTGGCAGCTCATGCTTAACCTCGCCTATACTCTAGTTTCCTAAGCACGCTAAGAAGGTTAGATAGCAGGTCTAAGAGACTTTTCACGGTGCAGTTTGAAACGACCTCAGCATCATCTTCAGGTGAGGGGCCTTCCTGTTGATTGCACCGTGTTCTAAAATCTTCGCGTCTGAAACATCTTTTCTTAGGAAGCCTCCAACAGGTATTGTTTCCTCAATTCAACTCGACCTTCGAGAGCCTTCTTAGAAATAAGGGGATGAAGCTTTGAGAGAGCCTGTCCGAGAACACTTTGAAATATAGTAGCCAAGTACAGGTGTCCCCAAGATTCTTCGGCTGAACCTTAAATTGCAGTCCATGATGGAGCTGAATTCGCTAAAAATGGTTTGCAGCTTTAAAGGAAACATTGTTACTGGCTCATTCAGTTATATTCTTGAATAACAGTGTCACAATTCTCTATTGCCAGTGCATGCTACAACAGAGGATACATTGCTAAGGATGTGACATACATTTAGCTCAAACCTTCTCTAGCGGCGTAGGTACCTGCCTTAAATGTGGAGGCCTCAGCTTCAA
>JAWBNY010000098.1:0-5072 GCA_038826985.1 Bathyarchaeia archaeon
CAGGCCTCAAAGCAACTAGTAAACTTGTCGAAGTACTCGGGGATCGGTGTATACCTATGAGGACGGGTGATGTTCTAAGACTTTAACAAATCCGTCAACAGCCACTAGATATATCTGAGAACACTCAGCTGGTAACCATACCTTAACCCTATAGACGCATTTTCTAATCGTCATGGTTAAAAAATGTTACCAAATTTTTAAATTATAGTTCTTTTGTTTAACCTTCCACGTGTGTGCCATTTTATGTGGATCTGCGTAACATCATTCTCCAACATTCTTGAGTCACCTGTTGACCCTAGGTTTGGTCGATGCCGCTATTTCGTTGTTGTGGACTCAGAAAAGATGAGCTTCGAAGCTATCGAAAACCCAGGGATGAACGAGGCGGGCGGGCAGGCATTAAGGCAGCTCAAACTATTCTAAACCAGAATGTTGATGTCGTTCTAACAGGCAACATCGGTCCAAACCCATTTAACGTATTAGCAGCTGCCGGAGTCAAGACAGTGACGGGTATCTCAGGCACGGTCAGGGATGTTGTTGAAAAGTACAAGACAGGTCAGCTATCTGAGGCGTACAAGGCAACGTATAGAGGACACTTTAGATGGAGTGAGCCGGGAGGCCGCAGACAAGCTTGGTGATGAGGAGAGACGATTTTATTGAGTTTGCTGAGAGATGTCTGGGTGCAAGAGTCGTGGGGGTCAAGTTTAGGTAATGCCTCAGATCCCGATGTGGTAAGCAATCCAGTTCGATATTGTGAGACAGTAAACGCGGCCTTGAAGTTACGTGGACACTTGCTTATCAATGCTGAGAAAGTATCATGCGAAGCTGCAAGAGGTCTTCTTTTCGCGGACTGCAAGAACTGCAAGATCCAAGAATGTGTTAAAGAGTTACTTGGTTCAGGTCGATTTGTCGATGAAGCCTCTTGTAAAAGCCTTGTACAGTATTCTGAGACTCGACTGCAGGTCGACGTCAATTCTCATATCTGCTCTGGAGAGCGACCCAGATGTCTACCTCTTGTATCTTAGTCCTGAAGGTGTTATGAAGATGGTTCAGACAATTCAAAGGATAGATGAAGAGGAATTAACAGCAAATCTCTCTGGCATTGCATCGGTCTGCTTTAACTGCACTATTCGCCCATACGTAACCAACCAGCTCTGTACATCGTTTGGCTGCATTGCCTCCAGAAAGTATGGGGGAGTTGAATCCGATGAACTCATTGTTGGAGTACTTAGCGAAAAGGCAGGTTCATTATGAACCCTTATTCTGAGATGCAAAAGATATGTAGCTTTAAAGGCATGCAGGAGAATGAAAAGTGTGAGTAGTCTAGGTTCAAAGTCTGACCCAAACGTGAGGATCTGTATCCCAACTATGGGAAATGGCGGTTTGAGAGAGTACGTTTGCGAACACTTTGGACGAGCACCAACGTTCACTGTTGTAGACCTCGCTACAAACGAGGTAAAGGTCATACCTAATACAAGCGAACACATGGGCGGTATCCAGAAACCACCTGAACTAATAGCTGGCACGGAGGTGCAGGTGATGTTGTGTAGTGGTCTTGGGCCATGGGCTATTAAGATGTTCGAAGATTTAGGCATCGAAGTCTTTGTAGGTGCTTCAGGTACAGTGATGGATGCAATCAAGGCTTGGAAAGAGGGGAAACTCCAAGAAGCTACAGGCTCAAATGTATGCAAGATGCATAGACATTAGCCCTTAATCATGTTAAACTGAAAAAGGTATATGTCAATAAGGTGTAGCGGCATGAAAATAATCGACGTTAGGACAATAATGGTAACTGTCCCATTCTCAACCTTCGGGAATTTTGAACCCGTGAGAATGTGGTATCAGACCAGGTACGCGGATATCCATCCAGTTGTCTTTATCGATACCGACGAAGGCATAACAGGGGTAGGCACCCAAGGTGATGAGTACATCATCAAGAACATACTTAGGCCACGTTTAATCGGGCAGGATCCTTTCCAGATAGAGAAGATCGAGAGCGAACTTTCTAGAACCTACGGCCTGATAAGTGGACGTTGGGATCTTCCTACCGATACGGTAGCAGCTATAGATAATGCTCTTTGGGACATTGTGGGAAAGGCTTGCGGGCAACCATTGTATAGACTATGGGGTGGTAAAGTCCACGATAAGATCCACGTCAGGTACTGGATGGGATGTAAGAGTCCTGAGGAACAGGCTGAGGAGGCGGTTATGGCTGTGGAACGAGGCTGGCGCGCTTTTAAGATCAAGTTGGGTACCGACCCTCGAACTGACCTAGAACGGGTACGTCAGATTCGAGATGCTGTAGGAGGTAGCATAGAGCTCTGCTTTGACATCAATGGTGGATATCCTTTGAGCGTAGCGATCAATACCATCAAAAAGATGGCGAGGTATGAGCCTGCGTCAATAGAAGATCCTGTCCCCTCCACTTGGCCCTACGACCCAGGGTGCCTAGACAACATGGCGGATATTCGAAGAATCACGGGTGTGCCGATCGAAGCTCACAGCCATGGTCCAAACTGCCAAGAGTATACCATGGCTCTCATACAGAAGCGTGCTGCTGACGCACTACATCTTAACGTCTCCTTTGTAGGTTCAATACTTGAGTGTAAGCGCATCTGTGCCATAGCGGAGGCAGGGGGCCTGATAGTTACGGGGCAGAGCACTTGCGCGGAGCTTGGGCCGAGAAACGCTTTCATGCTCCATTTTATCGCTTCTGAGCGGAGTTTTAAAGGTACAAATGACAGTTCCACACATCATCTGGAGCCGCCGTCTGGAGATATAATAAAAGAGGAGTTTAGGACGGTGAACGGTACATTATCAGTACCTGACAAGCCTGGATTAGGAGTCGATATTGATCCGGTGAAACTTGACAAGTACCATCAAATATGGAAAAGTGGTAAATATCAACATGAGGCTGGTCTTGGACGTAGCGACCCTTATCTGTGGTTCTGAACATTTTGACTCCGATAAGAGGTAATGAAACACAGTTTTGCAGAAGTTGAAAATCAAAGGGTAGCTTTGAATAATGAACTCACTACCACAGTGTGCTAAGTGCAATGTTTTTGCTTTGTCGAACCAAACCATTAGAGGAGCTAGATAGGAAATGGCTTCCGGAAAACTGCCCTATGAAATCAGATACTCAGACCATACAGTCAATTATAGATAGGTATGCCTTAGAAGAGGTCAAAAAGATTTACATCTCTGCTGCCATCATAGAGAAGGAGGGATGGAAAAAATAGGGGCATCAAATCTAACTAAGTTTTATGGAGAAATAGTGGATGTTGACCACATTAGTTTTGAGGTTAGAGAGGCTGAAATCTTCAGTATTTTAGGCCCTAATGATGCTGACAAAACTACAACCATTCACATGTTCTTACTTAGAGCATCTGTTATGTATTGTCTGGTCTGTGCTAGAACATTATTGGATTTCCTAGCGTTCCATCAATTATTATGAGTACTCCATTCTTCTTGGTTTCACTAGTCTTCAAGATATTAGGGAATACTTCGTTTTAAGAAGGCTTTGATTCCTCAAGATACCTTTGGAAAGCATACTCGACACTTGTTATGAGTGAACCTATGGCTTCTGGAATATGGCTACGTTCATGTTCCACCCTGCCCTGAGTCTGGAGGACATCCCTAAGGGCTTCGTAGGCTTCTGAACGAGCTCTAAGTATGTTGTCTATTCTTATTTCACCAGTTTGCTTACTCAGTTCCAAACATAGTCTTTCCCACCTTACTAGGCATGACTCCATCTTTGCCATCATGGTCTCTTCTGCTTTGGCCAAGTCTCGAAGTCGTACCCGAAACTTCTCGATGCTTCTTAATGCCTCCTCCATAGTTTATTCTCACGAGTTCGGAATTAATTGTTATACTCTAAAAGATTTCTCTGCGAATCCTTTGTAGTGACTCTGTTCAATAGCCTCTTTGTCTGGCGGGTCTTGTCGCTTTGATTTATTTCTCAAATATCTACTCAATATCAGACATGAACTTTGTAGAGGCACATAGAAAACAACAAGCCACAGAGCTACAAGATACCGGTTTTTACGTTGGTTGCGTCATACACTCGAGGAGACAATTACGTTTAATCTTAGAAAAAACTACGACCAATAAAACTTATTAACCTATTAGCACTGTATCTTGGCAAACAATGATTGAGCGTGCAGTTACTCCTGTAGTAGAGGAATATCTTGAAAATATTTTCAAGCTCCAGGAAGAGTTTGGAAGAGCTAGAACGAAGGAGTTGGCAGATAGGCTTGGAGTTACCCTCGGCACAGTCACCAACATGATTGAAGACTTGGAGCGTCAAGGGCTTGTCATCCACGAGATGTACAGAGGAGTGAGACTTACAGGTGAAGGTCGAAGGATTGCGTTGGATGTGATTAGACGGCACCGCCTATCGGAGCGACTGCTTACAGATCTTTTGAAGATGCCGATGAGCAAGGTTCACAAAGCCGCATGTGAACTTGAACACAGCCTCAGCGAAGACGTTATCAAACCTTTGGAGAGGGCACTTGGACACCCAAAGACTTGCCCCCATGGAAATCCTATTCCTACAAGCTGTGGAGGCATAATCGAGGACGAGTCTATTCCTATCTCGAAGCTTAGCGCTGGTGACTCAGGCGTTATAAAAAAGATCACTGAGGAAGAGGAAGAGCTACTCCAGTATCTCTGTGCAATGGGGATACTACCTGAGACTTCCGTGATTGTTAATGAGAGGATTTCCTTCGACGGCTCTTTTAAAATCACAGTCGGTGGTATAGACAGATCCATCAGTCGCAAAGTGGCTTCCGTAGTCTGGGTTAGAAAGAATCGAGTGGAAAGCCTATAATGTCGGCAGAACCGAAACTACTGGAGTTCCTAGAGCTTGCGCAAAAGTTCCAAATTGAAGAGAGATCTATCGACCTTCAAAGCGTGGCTGCTCAATTGAACTGCAGTATGGAGGAGGTGGAGAAGATGCTTAAGGATGCCTTATCGTCTGGCCTTGTTGAGTATAATGGCAAACTTTTGACTCTGACAGATAAGGCACGCTTGATGGTTCGCTCCCACCGAGAGCAATACATCCACAAAAAGTATGG
>JAWBNY010000099.1:0-5033 GCA_038826985.1 Bathyarchaeia archaeon
AACGCACTCTGATAAGCCCCTTTGGAGCTTTGAAGGACCCTTCTTTCAAAGATGCTCACCTACCTCCTCTATTCCTACTTCCTGAGTTTATGTTTTTCCACGTTTTTCAGCTTTCTTTTAGCACTAGTTCTACCACACAAAGCAAATATATTTAGGATGGAGGTAGAATAGCCGCAGCAGCTCTCATGGTTGTCATTCTTGTCAAAACAATCGGATGTGAATAGGTATGTACTGTTAAGGAAATTAGTTTCTTCGATAGATGAGTTAAGTGCCTACTCGATTGTCAGAGTGTTCATCTATTCGGTAGCATTTGTCTTCTTTGTGGTATTTGTTCTACTTCCTCCTTTAATTGGAGTTCTTCTTAAGATTGGTCTTGTTGAAGAAACTCTTTCGGATCCATCGCTGGTTTTGAGAGCTAGGTCTGCCGTCCTTGCGTCTATTGTTATTGCTTTTACTGTTGCCATCTTTGACTTGCTGGCAGGAATACCTACAGCTTGGCTAATAGTCCGGAGGAAGAGCGGGTGGACTAGCATCATTGATACGTTAGCGGACATACCAATTGTAGTTCCAACAGTGGCACTTGGCTTCTCCATACTTGTTTTTTGGAGTCAGCCAGGTGGAATATCTTGGATCTTTGGCGTTGATAGCTTAGTCTCTCCAGGGCTTGGTCTCATACTTCTACTCCATTTTGCTTTTTCCTACCCAATTGTTGTACGCCTGATGGTTGGCGAGCTTCAGGGATATGACCAGGTATATGAGACTGCTTCTAGAACACTTGGTGCATCTTCGTTAACAGCTGCTAGAACGGTGACACTACCTATCTTGAAACCTGCAATAGTCTCGGCTTTCCTTCTGGCCTTCTGCCGGAGCCTGTCTGAGACAGGTGCAACAGTAGTTGTGGCAGGGACATTTGAGAATGGGCCTGTTATGATAAGCAATGCTCGAGCTCAAGGACAGGAAGGTCCCATGGTTTTGGTTAGCACTGTTTTGATAATCACATCTTGCACGATTTCAGCTCTGGTAAGTCTTCTTGGTCCCCACCTAAGGTTTCCAATAAAGAAAGTTTGGCCACGGGCTGAGAGGAAACTCAGCGGCTCAAAAGCTACATTGACAAGAGATGCCCTCTTACTTCTTGTGTTCAGCCTGTTTGTGGCCTTGCCTTCACTTTATGTGGCTCTGCCAGCTACCTCTGCACTCCTAGATGGGACAGTGTTATCAGCCTTTTTGGGCAGAGGTATGTGGCGTCCCTTCTGGTCAAGTCTTGCTATGTCGTATATTGTTGGAAGTATAACGGCTCTAGTGAATATGCTTTCTGGTTTCCCGTTGGCAGTTATCGTTGCTAGACGAAAACTTGGGCACAGATTGACTGCGATTCTTGAGGCGTTAATCAGTGTTCCCATTACTATCCCCTCTATTGCTCTGGGGGTGTCTCTTAGGCTATTCTGGACATCTTTTGGCGACCTGCCCGAGTTCTGGGTTCTGATACTTGTTCACGCATCAATCACGTATACCTACTTTGTAAAGACGGTCTCAGCTGCCATTCAGAGTGTACCAACTGAGCTTGAAGAAGTTGCAAGGACTCTTGGCAGCCGCCCATTTGGAGTCTTCAGGAAGGTGATAGTTCCGTTAACAAAATATTCTATTTTCTCAGGTGCAGTAATGGTTCTAACCCGGAGTGTCGACGAGACTGGGGCAACTATTGCTGTAGCTAAAGAGATAAGAACTGCGCCTGTACTCTTGGTGGAATGGATCCGAAACCCTGAGGTCTATTCTCAGTCTACTGTAGGTTTGGGAATACTCCTACTTGTGCTAACGGCCTTTGTCTTGTTGCTTATTATTAGACTGTTTTTGCGGAGAGCACACTTACATGCCTAATATCCGGTTAGAACAGGTTTCAAAGCGCTTTGGTATAATTGAGGCGCTCGATGAGCTTAATCTGGAAATTAGTACGGGAGAGTATGTTTGTATTCTTGGACCAACAGGAAGTGGCAAGACTACCCTCTTACGCGTTGTGGCTGGGCTTGTGAGGCAGGACAGCGGCGATATCTTCTTTGATGGCAAACTTGTAAATGATTTGGCGCCTGAGGAACGGAATGTAGCCTATCTTCCACAGCTATATTCACTCTTTCCTCATATGACCGTACTTGACAATGTGGCCTTCGCCCCTCTTGCTCGAGGGGTCTCTTCTAATGAAGCATATGAAAGGGCCCATAAGGTGTTGGAAATGGTAGGGCTTTCACACCGAGTTGATGCAAAACCGCAAGAACTTAGTGGTGGAATGCAGCAGCGTGTGGCCTTAGCCAGAGCGTTGGCCTCAGGAGCTGGAATTCTGCTCCTTGACGAGCCTTTGGGGGCTCTTGATGCTAGGTTAAGGGTTGCTCTAAGATATCAGCTTAAGAGCCTTGTTAAGAGTATGAGTCTAACCGCTATTCATGTTACCCATGATCAGCGGGAAGCAATGGTTGTTGCGGACAAAGTTGTGATTCTGAGGGCTGGACATGTTGAGCAGGTTGGAACACCATACCATGTGTATCTCAAGCCAGCAAATCTTTTTGTGGCCAACTTTGTTGGCGAAACTAACTTCTTAGAAGGAACCGTGAGAAAAGTTGACTCGGCCGGTGCCTTTGTAAGTTTACGCGATGGACTTTTAGTAAGAGTAAGAGAGAGCACCTATCTTCCAGGTGAGAGAGTTGTGGTGGCAGTTAGGCAAGAGCTGACGCAGATTAGACCCTATGGTTGGGACTCAGTGAACAGTCTTCACGGAGAGGTCAAAGCGATAAGGTTTTTAGGAGACTCGGTTAGAGTGGAAGTTCGGTTGCTCAACGGAGATATGGTCAATGTAAGGGTACTGGTCAGCCAAGTTGACCCAACCCTGAGGCTTGGAGAGCAGGTGGTAGTTACATTCCGTCCTGGCAATGCACTCGTTTTTTCAGCTCCGTTTGGTGGCCTAGCACGAGAGCTAGAGGTGACTTAGATGACACGGGTTCGGGTTGTGAATCTCTCGAAGAGGTTTGGTAACATTGTTGCCCTTAGAAACGTCAGCCTTGTGATACATGATAGAGAGTATGTGGCAGTGATAGGGCCAAGTGGTTGCGGTAAGACGACGCTGATCAAGTGCATGGCTGGAATTCTTCAGCCTACTGAAGGTGAAGTGTACTTTGACGACCGGCTGGTTAACAAACTGCCACCCGAGGATAGAGGTATTGGATATGTCTTTCAGGAGATAGCTCTGTTCCCACATATGGATGTTTGGGGCAATGTGGTCTATGGTCCGAGGGTGAAGGGCTGGCCGCAGAGTAGGCTTGTAAGAACTGCTAGAGAGCTGTTGGAACTAATAAGGTTGAGGGTGAGGGAACGTTCCTACCCGCGTGAACTGAGTGGAGGAGCCAGACAGAAGGTTGGGTTGGCAAGAGCGTTGGCCTCTGTCCCTGACCTGCTGTTTCTTGACGAGCCTTTAGGCTCGCTAGACGCGAAGGTTAGAGCCGAACTCCGATATGAGATAAGGAACCTTGTAAAAGATTTGGGTCTTACAGCGATACATATCACACATGACCAAGAAGAAGCAATGTCCATAGCTGACAGAGTAGCTGTGATGAAGGGTGGAAGACTTGTAGGGATAGGGCCGCCACATGAGATATATACTAAGCCGGAGAACCTATTTGTCGCGAATTTCGTGGGAGAAGCCAATTTCTTCGAAGGTAGAGTAGTTAAGACTTGTGAAAACTTCTGTATCGTTGATTGTGGAGGTTTACTACTAGAGAGCCTTGATACCTCCAAAAAGGAGGGTGATAGAGTTGTTGTCGCAATACGCCCAGAGTTCCTGTCTATGGAGAAGAAGAGGGATACAGAGTCTGGCTTCATAGGTCATGTAGCGCGTTTGGACTTTGAGGGAAGTACTATCCGCTATGAGGTTCTTGTTGCTGAACTAAATAAGTTCGTTATCCGTCTGCCACAGATACGAGGGGTCACAATGTTCAATTTAGGCGATGAGGTGGTAGTGAACACTCTACCTGAGAATGTGCTGGTTTATCCTTATCCTGAGCTTGGGCTGGAGAGAGAACTTGCGCTAGAATGAGATATTTCTTAGAATATTTGGTTGCAAAACCTTTTTATTCCAACAGCCGGTGAGAAGTTGCAGCTACTACTATGGGTGTGAAGACAAACATGTCATCTAAGGCAGGCAGATTTATCCTTTGGTTTGATGAGATCGGTAAGGACGAAGTGCCTATTGTAGGCGGAAAATCAGCTAGTCTAGGTGAGATGACCACTAAGACTAAGGTGCCTGTACCCTATGGCTTTGCGACGACGGCCGCGGCCTACCGTTACTTCATCAAGCAAACTGGATTGTATGAGCGTATTGCACAGGTTCTGAAGGAGCTTGTAGATCCGAATGATACAAGGACACTCCAGAAGGTTGGCAGAGAGATCCGAGAGATGATCAAGTCCACACCGATGCCGAAGGATCTTGAGGAGCAGATCAGGGAGGCGTATCAAGAGCTTTCGCGTAGATATGGGTCTAAAGATCCGTTTGTGGCTGTACGCTCCTCTGCTACAGCTGAGGATCTTCCTGATGCAAGTTTTGCCGGTCAACAAGAGACGTATCTAAACGTTAGAGGGAGCGACGAGGTTGTAGAGAAGGTTCGTGAATGTTATGCAAGCCTCTTCACAGACCGGGCAATATTCTACAGAGTTCAGAAAGGCTTCGACCATATGGCTATAGCTCTCTCGGCTGCGGTTCAACTTATGGTGTATAGCAAGGCGGCAGGTGTCATGTTTACTCTGAACGTTGCTAATGGGGATCCAAATGTGGTTCTCATAGAAGCAGGATATGGCTTAGGTGAATTCGTTGTCCAAGGTAAGATAACTCCTGACGAATACGTTGTTGACAAGGGAACCATGAGGATTGTCAGCAAGACTATTCCGAAGAAGACGATCCAGCTGGTAAGGAAGCCTGATGGGGGTACAGAAGAAACTGAGGTTCCTGTCGAGCTTCAAGAGAAACAGGTTCTAACAGATGCCCAGATCCTAGAACT